>CAUPZK010000019.1:0-42415 GCA_963515835.1 uncultured Aggregatibacter sp. | reverse complement strand
TTGCGACCAACATGGCAGTATTGTTGGTTTTTAACATCATTTTATCGTTAACCGGTATTCAATCTCGTGATGCGAGCGGTTTAATGCTGTTTGCCGCATTATTTGGTTTTGCGGGATCGATTATTTCGTTATTTATGTCCAAAACCATGGCAATTCGTTCTGTGGGTGCCGAAGTGATTCAAAAACCGCGCAACGAAACAGAACGCTGGTTATTGGATACGGTATATTCACAAGCGGATCGTGCCGGTTTGCCACGCCCGGAAGTCGCAATTTATCATTCTGCTGATGTGAACGCGTTTGCCACCGGCGCAAGTAAAAACAATTCGTTAGTGGCGGTGAGTACCGGATTGTTAAATAAAATGACCCGTGGCGAAGCTGAAGCTGTATTAGCGCACGAAGTTAGCCACATTAAAAACGGCGATATGGTGACCATGGCGTTACTACAAGGCGTTCTCAATACCTTCGTGATTTTCTTATCACGCATCATTGCCAACGTAGTCGCAAATTCTCGTAATCAGGGCAGTGAAAGCTCAAGCAATTCCGGGATCTATTTCTTAGTTTCGATGGTGCTTGAAGTAGTATTTGGTTTCTTGGCAAGTATGATCGCCATGTGGTTCTCTCGTCAACGCGAATTCAGAGCTGATGCAGGTTCGGCAAATTTAGTGGGTAAGCAAAAAATGATTGATGCGCTAAAACGCTTACAAAATTTGCATGAACCGGAAGAGCTGGAAGGTTCCACCTTGGCGGCATTTGCCATTAACGGTAAGCGCGGTGGCGGCTTAAAAGAATTATTCTTAAGCCATCCGCCGTTAGAAAAACGGATTAAAGCATTGCAACAATTACCTTAAGAGTAAGATTTTAATAAATAGAGGCTTTTTTAAGCCTCTATTTTTTTGCCAAAAGAAAATACCTGAAAAGTTTCATGAGAAAGGCAAATGGAAGAATAAAGTGCGGTCATTTTTCCCAATAAATCTTCGTTTTATGACAGAATAATTTCTGCAGGGATGGATAAATTGCGTGATTTTCTAAACAGTTAGTATTATTATTGACAGAATTTTAGATAAATTAATCATCACAGAGGATATTTATGCAGCATCTTAAAGATCTTGTGGAAAAAGCAAGAAATGCCATAGACAACATTGAAGATAAAAGCCTTGCCGCGCTTGATGAAATTCGCGTGGAGTATTTTGGTAAGAAAGGACATTTTACCCAATTAATGCAAGAGTTGCGCAACGTGGCGGCGGAAGAGCGTCCGGCCGTAGGGGCGAAAATTAATGAAGCCAAACAAGCGGCATTGGATTTCTTAAATGCGAAAAAAGCAGAATGGGAACAAGCTCGATTAAATGCACAATTGGAAAATGAACGTATTGATGTGAGTTTACCGGGGCGCAAAGTGGAAATGGGCTCTTTACATCCGGTTTCAATTACCATTGAGCGCGTCACCAAATTCTTCTCTGAACTAGGTTTTTCTGTGGAGTCCGGTCCTGAAATCGAAAGCGATTATTACAATTTTGATGCCTTAAATATTCCTAAACATCACCCTGCGCGTGCCGATCACGACACCTTCTGGTTTAATCCTGAATTATTGTTAAGAACGCAAACTTCCGGCGTGCAAATTCGCACCATGCAAAAACAACAACCGCCAATTCGCATTATGGCGCCGGGACGCGTGTATCGTAACGATTACGACCAAACCCACACACCGATGTTCCATCAAATCGAATTGTTGTATGTGGATAAACATGCGAATTTCACCGAATTAAAAGGCTTATTGCACGATTTCTTGCGTGCGTTCTTTGAGGAAGATTTACAAGTGCGCTTCCGTCCGTCTTACTTCCCATTTACCGAGCCTTCTGCCGAAGTGGATGTCATGGGGAAAAACGGTAAATGGTTAGAAGTGTTGGGCTGCGGTATGGTGCATCCTAACGTGTTACGTAATGTTGGCATTGACCCGAACGAATACTCCGGTTTCGCAGTGGGTATGGGGGTAGAGCGTTTAACCATGTTACGCTACAACGTCACAGATTTGCGTTCATTCTTCGAGAATGATTTACGCTTTTTGAAACAGTTTAAATAATTTTGAGTGAGAGATAAGTATGAAATTTAGTGAACAATGGGTACGCGAATGGGTTAATCCGGCGATTTCTACGGAACAACTTTGTGAACAAATTACCATGTTAGGCCTAGAAGTTGACGGAGTAGAAAAAGTTGCCGGTGATTTCACGGGTGTTGTGATAGGCGAAGTTGTGGAATGCGCACAACATCCTGATGCGGATAAATTGCGCGTAACTAAAGTGAATGTGGGCGGCGAGCGTTTGTTAGACATCGTGTGTGGTGCGCCGAATTGCCGTCAAGGTTTGAAAGTCGCTTGTGCCGTAGAAGGCGCTGAATTACCGGGCGATTTCAAAATCAAGAAAACCAAATTACGCGGCCAACCTTCCGAAGGCATGCTTTGCTCATTCAGCGAACTGGGTATTGAATCTGATGCCAATGGGATTATTGAATTGCCACAAGATGCGCCTATCGGTACCAATCTACGCGATTATTTAAAATTAGATGATAATGCCATTGAAATTAGCTTAACGCCAAACCGTGCAGACTGTTTAAGTATTGCCGGCGTGGCACGTGAATTGGCTGTGGTGAATAAACTCCATGAAAATCCACCGCACTTTGAGGTGGTTAAACCGACCATTAGCGATAAAGTTCAAATTGATGTTCAAGCAGCCGAAGCGTGCCCGCGTTATTTATTACGTGTGATTAAGAATGTCAACGTTAAAGCGCAATCACCAATGTGGATGCAAGAAAAATTGCGTCGCTGCGGCATTCGTTCTATCGATCCGATTGTGGATGTGACGAACTATATTTTGCTTGAGCTTGGCCAACCAATGCATGCTTTTGATATGGAAAAAGTGGCACAGCCGGTACAAGTTCGTATGGCGAAAGAAAATGAAGCGCTTGTCTTGTTAGATGGCACAACTGCGAAACTTCAATCGAATACTTTGGTGATTGCCGATCAAAATGGTGCATTGGCAATGGCGGGGATTTTTGGTGGTGAAGCCAGTGGTGTGAATGTAGAAAACACAAAAGATGTGATTTTAGAAGCGGCATTTTTTGCGCCATTAGCGATTACCGGACGTGCTCGTCAATATGGTTTGCATACAGATTCATCTCATCGTTTTGAACGTGGTGTGGATTTTGAGTTGCCACGTAAAGCGATGGAAAGAGCGACCGCACTTTTATTGGATATTTGTGGCGGTGAAGCCGGTGAAATTTGTGAAGTAACGAATGAAGCGAATTTACCAAAACGTCAACAAGTCACATTACAACGTCACAAATTAGATGCATTACTTGGACATCATATTGAAACAGAAACGGTAACGGATATTTTACAACGTCTTGGTTTGCAGGTTTCTTACGCCAACGACAGTTGGACAGCAGTTGCGCCATCTTGGCGTTTCGACATTGAAATCGAAGAAGATTTGATTGAAGAAGTAGCGCGTATTTATGGTTATAACAGCATTCCAAATAATGCTCCGTTGGCCCATTTGCGTATGCGTGAGCATAGCGAAGCAGATATTGAATTATCGCGTATCAAAGCGGCATTAGTGAGTTGCGATTTTTATGAGGCTATTACTTATAGCTTTGTTGATCCGAAAATTCAAAGTTTGTTACATCCGGAAATTAAACCGCTTATTCTACCGAATCCGATTTCTGTTGAAATGTCCGCGATGCGGGTTTCTTTATTAACCGGCTTGCTTGGTGCCGTGATTTATAATCAAAATCGTCAACAAAATCGCGTGCGTTTATTTGAATTTGGCTTACGTTTTATACCGGATGAAAAAGCCGAATTTGGTGTACGTCAAGAACACGTTTTTGCGGCAGTGATGACCGGTTCTAAAGCGAATGAACAATGGAGCGAAAAAGCAGCGCCTGCCGATTTCTATGATTTAAAAGGTTATATTGAAAACTTACTTTCATTAAGTTCTGCTGGAAATCGCGCAAAATTTGTAGCAAAATCATACACAGCGTTACATCCGGGGCAATCTGCTGCAATTATGTTAGACGGAGAAGAAATTGGTTTTATCGGTCAACTTCATCCGACAATCGCACAAAAAATTGGTATCAACGGCAAGGCGTTTGTATGTGAAATTTCCATTGCGCCTATTTCTCGTCGTGATATTGCGAAAGCAAAAGAAATTTCTCGTTTCCCGGCGAACCGTCGTGATTTAGCCCTTGTGGTTGCGGATAGTGTGGCAGCAGACGATGTATTAGACGCTTGTCGTGTTGCTGGCGGTGATAAATTAACGCAAGTGAATTTGTTTGACGTTTACCAAGGTAATGGCGTCGCAGAAGATCATAAGAGCTTAGCGATAAGCCTTGTGATTCAAGACAATGAAAAAACCCTTGAAGAAGATGAAATTAACGCAGTAATTTCAGCGGTATTATCTGAGTTAAAACAACGTTTTAATGCTTACTTGAGAGATTAAACTATGACATTAACTAAAGTAGAACTCGCCGAGAATCTTATTGAGAAATTCCATCTCAGTAAACGTGAAGCCAAGGATTTAGTCGAAAGTTTCTTTGAAGAAATCCGAATTGCGTTAGAAACAGGGAATAACGTGAAATTATCCGGATTTGGTAATTTTGAGTTGCGCGATAAAGCCTCTCGCCCAGGACGGAATCCAAAAACCGGAGAAAGCGTGCCGGTTTCTGCCCGCCGTGTCGTGGTATTTAAACCGGGACAAAAATTGCGCAATCGGGTCGAAAAAGTTAAACCGAAAGCCTAATCAATATAAGCTATCAATAATCCTCTTGTTGATAGCTTTTTAGTTTGAGATTTCCCATCAATGCGTATTTTAAAATCTTTATTGCTTTGTGGTTGTGTATTGGCGTTAGCTGCTTGTTCCGGCGGATACAAATCCTCGCGTATTAATTACAAAGGGCAAATTAACGATCCTATCATGGCGATTGCCTTATTAAGCGAACAACAACATGAATGGGCGGGAACGCCTTATGTACTAGGTGGGCTTGGTCGTAATGGGGTAGATTGCTCCGGTTTTGTGCAAACCACATTTTTTGATCGCTTTGGTATAAAATTACCGCGCCAAACCAAAGATCAAGCTAACTACGGGCAATATATCGAAAAATCAGATATTCAAACCGGAGATTTAGTCTTCTTTAAAACAGGATTAGGGCCGAACGGTTACCATGTGGGTATCTATGTTAAAGAGGATAAATTCCTTCATGCATCAACAAAAGGTGGTGTTGTTTATTCTTCCATGAATAGCGATTATTGGCGCAAAGCCTATTGGCAAGCAAGACGTATTTAGCTGACTTAGAAGAAAAGATAAATAAAAAAGGTGCGTATAAACGCGCCTTTTTATTTACTTTAAAATTAGCTTTTATTACCCACCTGTAGTGAAAAGTGCGGTGAGATTTACCGCCGTTTTTATTTCACTTCTTTAAATGCAATCATTTCATGTTCGCTGAAATCTGACTGCTCTTCCTCATCAAATTGCATTGGCATGATATCTTGCTCATCAAATGCAGTATCGCCCTCAATGCCTTCAAGCGTTTGACCGTGTTTAATGCCTTTAAAATCGAAAAGTTTCGGATCGCATAAATGAGAAAGCGTAATATTTTGCATGGCGCTAAACATGGTTTCTAAACGGCCCGGGTATTGGCGGTCCCAAGTGTTCAACATGTCTTTCACCACTTGGCGTTGCAAATTCGGCTGTGAACCGCACAGGTTACAAGGAATGATTGGGAATTGTTTCGCAACGGCGTATTTCTCAATGTCTTTTTCTTTACAATAGGCAAGCGGACGAATCACAATTTGTTTGCCATCATCAGAAATCAATTTTGGCGGCATGGATTTTAATTTTCCGCCGTAGAACATGTTCAGAAATAGAGTCGCCAACATATCATCGCGATGATGCCCTAATGCGATTTTTGTAGCGCCAAGTTCGGTCGCTGTACGGTATAAAATCCCGCGACGTAAACGTGAACAAAGCGAGCAAGTGGTTTTACCCTCCGGGATTTTTTCTTTCACGATACCGTAAGTGTTTTCTTCTACAATTTTGTAATCCACACCAATAGATTGTAAATATTCAGGTAAAATATGCTCCGGAAATCCCGGTTGTTTTTGGTCTAAATTCACCGCCACAATATCGAAATTGACCGGTGCATTTTGTTGCAGATTGAGCAAAATATCTAATAAGGTATAACTGTCTTTCCCACCGGAAAGGCATACCATCACTTTGTCGCCTTCCTCGATCATATTGAAATCGGCAATGGCATTGCCCACATTGCGGCGTAAGCGTTTTTGTAATTTATTAAAATTGTAACTTTGTTTCTTTTCTGTTTGGCTTGCTGTATTCATTGTTTCTATTCGGTTATTTGGAAAGCGGCTCATTATATACGAAGCCTTAATTTTTGCATAAATGAATTAAAAAACATGTTAAAAAAGCACCGCACTTTAAGCTTAAAAAACAAAGTGCGGTGCTTTTTCATGGCGTTTTAACTAATCTAAATAAAAGCCCTGTTAAAACAGGGCTTCGTTATTTCAATATCGTTCAGAAAAATGTTAGAAGCTATGCACCAATTAATTTTGCCTCTCGATAACCTAATGACAACACGTTAATGCGCCAACGCATCATGAGTAAACCACCGGTAGTGAATAAAATAATCGGAGAAAGCAAGCTCAGATTTTTGTAATCTACTTTCGTTAAACTCCCCATTTGCCAATATACGATGTCGGCAAGTTGAGTTTCCGGATCAGCAAGATATTTAATTAACCCAAGACAAGCCATCATAAAGCCGGAAATAATAATCCCGGAAAGCACTAGAATAATCGTGGAATCGCGTCGCACCAGTTTCGGCAAACTCATGGTCATCAACACGGCAATTAAACCGCCCATAAACGCAAACCCCTGAATGGCAAACAATCCTAATCCCAGCAAAATGGCAATGGCTGCACCGATACAAGCTCCGCTAGAAACACCAAGTAAATCCGGCGACACCAGCGGATTACGGAAAATCCCTTGGAATGTTGCCCCAGCCACCGCAAGTGCTGCACCGACTAAAATAGCGGCAAGAATACGTGGTAAGCGGAGGTTAAAAATGATGTTGTTTTGTACATCACTGGTGTTATTGCCCATTAAGCTTTGCACTACGTTGTCAATCGGAATGGCAAAGCGCCCCCAAGAGAGGGAAAACAACGCCAGTACGACAAGTAATAGGGTCAATAAGATAAAAATCAGTGTATTTTTATTCATGAGAAAAGTGCGGTTGGTTTTTAAGAGGTTTCATTATATATGAAATTATACAGATCTCTGCAATTTATTTTATATAGCGAAATTAAGGGAGGTAGCCAAAAATGATAGAAAACTAATCGCATTTTGTTTTTGAGAGAGAAAAGTGCGGTTAGTTTTGATATTGTTTTTTTAGGAAACAAAAACGGCATCTATTTTGATGCCGTTTTCTTTTAAGTGCGGTTAAAAATTACAGCACTTTAACAATGCTTTCGCAGAGATAACGAATGTTGTCTTCGGTAATACCGGCAACGTTGATACGGCCTGAGCGCACGGCATAAATGGCAAATTCTTCTTTCAAGCGATCCACTTGTTCTGCAGTTAAGCCACTGAAAGAGAACATACCGTTTTGGTTGATGATGAAGCTAAAGTCTTGTTGTGCACCGTATTCTTTAAGCAATTCAACAAAACGATGACGCATTTTTTTGATGCGGTCGCGCATTTCGGTGAGTTCGTTTTCCCAGTCTTGGCGTAATTTTGCATCATTTAATACCAATGCAACGGTATTTGCCCCGTGAGAAGACGGGTTAGAGTAGAGGGTACGGATAATGACTTTCACTTGAGTTAATGCCGTTGCGGCGATATCGGAGTTTTCTGCCACTACTGTGAATGCACCAACGCGTTCGTTGTATAAACCAAAGTTTTTAGAGAAGGAGCTTGCTACTAAAAGTTCTTTATGATTTTTCGCGAAGGCGCGTAAACCGTAAGCATCTTCTTCTAAACCGTGGGCAAAGCCTTGGTAAGCGAAGTCGAATAATGGCAACCAGCCTTTTTGTGCAGACATTTCAGCCAGTTTGTCCCATTGTTCCGGTGTTGGGTCGATACCGGTCGGGTTGTGGCAGCAACCGTGAAGTAAAACCACATCGCCTTCACCGGCTTGGCTTAAATCGGCAATTAAGTTGTCCCAGTCTAAGGCTTTGCGTTCGGCATCGTAGTAACGATATTCACGAATATTGATGCCCACCGCTTTGAAAATTGCATTGTGGTTTGGCCAGGTTGGTGTGCTGATCCACACATTTTGGCTGTTAGTTTGGCGTTTAACGAACTCTGCAGCAATGCGAAGCGCGCCGGTGCCACCTAAACTTTGTACGGTTCTTGCACGATTGTTTTTCACAATGTCAGAGTTGGCACCGAACAATAATTCTTTGGTGCGTGCGTTGAAATCGGCAACACCGTCAATCGGCAAATAGTTTTTGGTATTTTCTTGTTCTAATAAACGTCTTTCTGCTTCTTTTACCGCTTTAACAATCGGGGTATTGCCTTTGGCGTCTTTATAGACACCGATACCTAAATTAATCTTGTTACTGCGGGTTTCGGATTTAAATGCTTCGCCTAAACCTAAAATCGGATCCGCCGGTGCGGCAGTAATCTTTTCAAACATAGTGTTATCCTCGGATGGTGGGTGAAAATTGTTTTAGTTATACTGCTCGGTTTTCTTTTTGACAAGCAATATGTTGCGAAAATGTTAACTATATCAACTTATTTTTTGCCCATTGCAAACCGGATTGATAATCTGTCGGCAACTCCGCCGCCAATTTGTCTAATTGCGCGATAATCACCTGTTTATCCGGATGCGAAAGATTAATGTGTCCCACTTTGCGTCCCGGTCGAACTTCTTTGCCATACCAATGCAATTGCGCAAAGGAGGTATTTAGCCATTGTGGGTTATGCGCGGTGCCTATCAAATTCACCATTACGCTTGGGGCAGACACCCTTAATTCCGGCGTTGGTAAATCCAACAACGCGCGCAAATGCAATTCAAATTGACTCACAGCACAGCCCAGTTGTGTCCAATGTCCACTGTTATGTACGCGTGGCGCAAGCTCATTAATTAAAAGCTGATCGCCGACCACAAAACATTCCATTGCCATCACGCCTACATAATTGAGCTCATTCATGATTTTGCCTAACATCATTTCAGCTTGCTGTTGCTGTGCAGCTTGTTGTGGGAAAGTGACATCCATGACACTGTAACGTAAAATACCATTTTGCTGTAAATTGTGGGTGACCGGATAAAAACGGGTATCTCCGTTACGGAAACGGGCACCCACGAGAGACACTTCATAATCAAAGGGAATGAATTTTTCCGCAATGGTTTCTCCGAACAGGTCTTCCGTAATTTGAGCTTTGTTTTCATCAGACACAATCCACTGGCCACGGCCGTCATAACCGCCCATGCGACGTTTAACGACAACTTTCTCACCAATATGCTGAAATACCTCCGCCCATTGCGATGGTTCTTTTAACAGACACCAAGGCGAAGTCGGAAGATGTAATTGATCTAATAAGGATTTTTGGCTTAAGCGATCGGCTAATTGTGCAAAAACTTTTTGATTAACGAAATTGGCGTGATTGCCGAGGAGTGTGGTGAGTGGCGTTGGTTCCCAACGTTCGATTTCAGCGGTAATAATATCATCAGGCGATAATTCAAACACCGGGGCATCGAAAGGCAACGGTTGAACATGAATATCTAAAGGTGCACCGGCATAACGTAACATTCTGCCGAGCTGTCCATTGCCAAGCACATAAATCGTCGGGTAGAGGGCGGATTTTTGCATAGTATTCTCATTGATTTTTATTGATGGCACAAACGTTCATGTTTGCACTACCTTTAGTTACTTATTAAAAAACACGGAAAAAAATGACCGCACTTTTTAGGTTGAGCATGGATAAAGTGCGGTAGATATTTTTGTTGTTTTTAACGTCGCGGGTCCGGATTGTCTAACACGCTTTGTGTTTGCGCCTGTCTGAACTCATGTAAACGTTTTGCTAATTCAGTATCATTCATGGCTAACATTTGTGCGGCTAATAAGCCTGCGTTTGCCGCACCGGCCGGTCCGATGGCCAAGGTGCCGACGGGAATGCCTTTAGGCATTTGCACGATGGAATAGAGGCTATCTACACCACTTAATATGGAACTTTTCACCGGTACGCCGAGGACGGGCACGATAGTTTTGGCAGCGATCATTCCCGGCAGATGGGCAGCACCGCCTGCACCGGCAATAATCACTTGATAACCCTTTTGTTGTGCATTTTCGGCAAACTGGAAGAGTTTATCAGGGGTGCGGTGTGCAGAAACAATCTCTACGTGATAAGAAACCTGTAATTGATCGAGGATTTGCGTGGCTTCTTGCATGGTTGCCCAATCACTTTGAGAACCCATTACAATCGCGACTTTTGGGGATGTTAAAGACATTTTTGCCTCATTCTAGGAGATAAAAAACGGCGCTAGAATAGCATAATGCGCAAACGTTTGCGATAACTTTGCCAAAGAAAATCCATTTGCAACTTAAGGCTAAAAATCATATCCTTAACGGCACTTTTTAGCCCTTAGAATTAGGTTGTTTTATGCTCGCTAAAGCCAAATATAGAAAAGATTATCAAACCCCTGATTTCACTGTTACCGACATTTATCTTGATTTCCAATTGGAACCTGAAAAAACATTTGTTATAGCAACAAGTCAATATCAACGTCTTAACAAAGAAATTACGACATTGCGTTTAGACGGGCATGATTTTCAATTTTCTTCCATTAAATTAAATGGCAAACCGTTCTCCCAATATCAGCAGGACAGTGAAAGTTTAACGTTGGATTTAGCGCGAGTAGAGGCGGACCAATTTGAGCTGGAAATTACCACTATTTTAAGTCCTGCTGCCAACACCTCATTACAAGGGTTATACCAATCCGGTGAAGCATTTTGTACACAATGTGAAGCAGAGGGTTTTCGTCAAATTACTTACATGTTAGACCGTCCGGATGTCTTAGCGCGTTATACCACGAAAATTACGGCAGATAAAACGAAATATCCTTTTTTACTTTCTAACGGCAATCGCATTAACAGCGGCGATTTAGAGGATGGACGTCATTGGGTTGAATGGCATGATCCCTTCCCAAAACCAAGCTATTTATTTGCTTTAGTGGCAGGCGATTTTGATGTACTGAAAGATAAATTCATCACCAAAAGTGGTCGTGAAGTCGCTTTAGAATTGTATGTGAATCGTGGCAATTTAGATCGCGCCGATTGGGCAATGCAAAGTTTAAAACGTGCCATGAAATGGGATGAAGAACGTTTTGATTTAGAATATGACCTCGATATTTACATGATTGTCGCGGTGGACTTCTTCAACATGGGCGCCATGGAAAATAAAGGGCTGAATATTTTTAATGACAAATATGTCTTGGCCAATCCTCAAACGGCAACCGATGACGACTATTTAGCCATTGAAAGTGTGATTGCGCATGAATACTTCCACAACTGGACAGGGAATCGAGTCACTTGTCGTGATTGGTTTCAACTAAGTTTAAAAGAAGGTTTAACGGTTTTCCGTGATCAGGAGTTTTCCTCTGACACAGGCTCCCGCCCGGTAAATCGCATTAATAACGTGAAGTTTTTGCGTACCGTACAATTTGCTGAAGACGCAGGCCCGATGGCGCACCCGATTCGTCCGGAAAAAGTGATTGAAATGAATAACTTCTATACAGTTACTGTGTACGAAAAAGGGGCGGAAGTCATTCGTATGTTGCATACCTTGTTGGGCGAAGAAGGCTTTCAAAAGGGCATGAAGTTATATATTGCGGAAAACGATGGCAAAGCTGCAACGTGTGAAGATTTTGTGTCAGCCATGGAACGTGCCAATAATTTGGATTTAGCCCAGTTCCGCCGTTGGTATAGTCAATCCGGCACACCAGAGTTAACCATCAGTGATTGTTACGATGAAAAAAATCACGTTTATCAATTGCAGGTTTCTCAATTAACGCCACCAACGGCAGATCAAATGGAAAAAGTGAATTTACACATTCCGTTAAAAATTGCGTTATATGATGAAAAAGGGGCAGCACAAACGCTTTATGATGCCGATGGTGTTGTGGATAATGTGTTAAACATTACACAAAAAGATCAAACCTTTGAATTTCATAATATTTACACCAAGCCGGTTCCGGCATTGTTATGTGATTTCTCTGCACCGGTGAAATTAGATTACGATTATTCCACTTCACAACTGATTACTTTATTAAAATTTGCTGAAAACGGGTTTATTCGTTGGGATGCCGCACAGATGTTACTTGGTGCTGAGTTACGACGTAACGTAACTAACTATCAGCAAGGACAACCGCTAGAATTATCAGCAGAAATTGCAGCAGTGCTTTATCAAGTTTTAGATAATTATCAAAAAGACATTGAGTTAACCAGTTTAATTCTGACATTACCGAAAGCGACAGAATTTGCCGAATTATTTAAAACCATTGATCCTGATGCAATCAGTGCTGCACAGGAATTTATGGCACATACCATCGCCGACAATTTAAAAGAATTACTGTTAAAAACTTATAATCAAATTCGTTTGGATGATTACCAAATTAATCGTCAAGACATTGCATTGCGCAAACTGCGCAATGTGTGCTTAAGTTATTTGGCATACAGTAATATCGGCAATAATTTGGTGAATAAGCATTACACCTATTCCAATAACATGACCGATACGCTTGCCGCTTTAACTTCTGCGACGCAAGCGAAATTGGCCTGTCGGGACGGTTTATTGGCTGATTTTGAGCAAAAATGGCAACATGATGGTTTAGTCATGGACAAATGGTTTGCCTTACAAGCTACTCGTCCGGAAGACAATGTGCTGCAAAACGTGATGCAGTTAATGGATCATCCAAGCTTTAATTTTAATAACCCGAATCGCGTGCGTTCTCTAATCGGTGCCTTTGCGGGACAAAACTTAAAGGCTTTCCATGCTATTGACGGTTCAGGCTATCGTTTCTTAACGGATATTTTGATTAAGCTAAACAAAAGCAACCCACAGGTGGCTTCTCGGTTAATTGAGCCGTTAATTCGTTTTGCACGTTATGATGCGCAGCGCCAAACCTTGATGAAACGTGCGCTAGAACGCATTAGTGAGACAGAGAATTTATCTCGCGATTTATTTGAGAAAATCGAAAAAGCGTTACAGTAAATATAAAAGTGCGGTTAAATTTGACCGCACTTTTTCTATTCCTTTCATAGTTAACTCTCCGGAGAGATAAACGAATATGTATTCTTTCATTCGTAAAGGTCTTTTTGCCCTTGACCCTGAAGATGCCCATAATTTGGTGATAAAAGCCCTTGGCTTAGCGGCACATTCGCCGGTTCATTTTTTATTAAAACAACTTCTAAATTGCCCTCAAGGTACACCCAAAACGGTCATGGGGATTGAATTTAAAAATCCTATCGGTTTGGCAGCAGGCGCAGATAAAAACGCTGAAGCGATTGATGGCTTTGGTGCCATGGGCTTTGGTTTCATTGAAGTGGGCACAGTGACGCCATTGGCGCAAGAGGGGAATGCCAAACCACGCCAGTTTCGTTTGGTAGAAGCCGAAGGCATTATTAATCGAAACGGTTTCAATAATTATGGTATCGATCAGCTAATTGATAATGTCAAAAAATCCCACTATGACGGGGTGTTAGGAATTAATATCGGTAAAAATAAACTGACACCTTTAGAAGAGGGGAAAGATGATTATCTGATTTGTTTGAATAAAGCCTATAACTACGCCGGTTATATTACCGTAAATATTTCTTCGCCTAATACGCCGGATTTACGCCAGCTACAATATGGCGATTATTTTGATGATTTGTTAAGAAGCATTAAATCCCGTCAACAAGAATTAGCAACACAATATGGCAAATATGTGCCGATTGCAGTGAAAATTGCACCGGATTTAACGGAATCCGAACTTGTGCAAATTGCGGATACATTAATTCGCCACAAAATGGATGGCGTTATTGCGACAAATACAACGATTTCACGCGACAACGTCACACATTTAAAAAATGCCGAACAGCAGGGCGGATTAAGCGGAAAACCCTTACAACAGAAAAGCACGGAAATCATTAAACGATTACACCAAGAACTCAAAGGCCAAATCCCAATTATTGGCAGCGGCGGCATTGATGGTGTGCAAAATGCTCAAGAAAAAATCCAAGCTGGCGCCGAGCTTTTACAAGTGTATTCAGGCTTGATTTACCATGGCCCCAAATTGGTGAAAGAATTAGTTCAAGCAATTAAATAAGGAAAAGCATGATCAAATATGACCTACATTGCCATAGTACTGCCTCGGACGGTATCTTGACACCGTCTGAGGTAGTTTTGCGTGCTCATGAAAAAGGCGTGAATGTATTGGCATTGACAGATCATGACACCGTTGCCGGGGTTGCAGAGGCGAGACAGCAGGCAGAAGCTTTGGGCATGAGGCTCATTAATGGGGTGGAAATTTCCACGTTGTGGGAAAATCACTCCATTCATATTGTAGGGTTAGGGTTTGATATTTCACATGAAAAAATGATCGCACTTTTAGCAGAGCAAGCGAAATTACGCGAGATTCGAGCGCAAGAAATCGGGGCGAAATTAGAAAAAATCGGTGTGGAACATGCCTATTCAGAGGCAAAAAAATTAGCCGGCGACGGAGAAGTGACCCGAGCCCATTATGCCCGTCATTTAGTGCAAATCGGTAAAGTCTCTAATGATGGTCAAGCCTTTAAACGTTATTTGGGGCAGGGGAAGTCGGCGTATGTCAAAGCGCAATGGGTTGATATTCCAACAACCATCGACATTATTCATCAAGCCGGTGGGGTTGCCGTGTTTGCCCATCCGTTGCGTTATACCATGACTATGAAGTGGGTACGAAAACTGACGGAGAGTTTTAAAGCATGGGGCGGTGATGCCATTGAAATTTCAGGCTGTGGGCAACGCCGCGATCAATATCAGTTGTTAGTAAAACTTGCGGAAGAACATCAACTTGCTGGGTCTATGGGGTCTGATTTTCACTTCCCCTGCGCGTGGGTAGAGTTAGGCAAACTTGCACCGTTGCCGGCGCATATTCCTTTTGTTTTAGACATAAAAAATGACCTTGCTTAATTGCAAGGCCATTGACATTAAAGCACACTTAAAAACGACCGCACTTTTACGGTTTTGTCTTACATAAATCCAGCTGACTAATAAAATCAATGAAGGCTTTGACTTTGGCGGACAAATGACGGCGGTGCGGATACACAATGTGTAAATCCAACTCTTGTTGCCGGTAATCCGCTAAAATCTCAACCAATTTCCCCGAAGCCAATTCTTCCTCAATAAAGAAGCGTGGCGTATTAATAATGCCAACACCGTCAACGCATAATGAAGCAAGCGTTAAGCCATTATTACACACCAGTTTAGAACGCATTTTTATGCGCTGAATTTGATTGTGTTTGTTAAATTCCCAATAAATTTGATTGCCTGTGGCTTTGTATAAAAGGCAGTCATGATGTTCTAATTCTTCCGGCTTTTGTGGGGTGCCGTGTTTGGCAAGGTATGCCGGTGATGCGACAAAATGCATAGAAGAGGTCGCAATTTTCTTTGCCACTAAGGAACTGTCTTGTAAATAACCAATACGCAAAGCTAAATCAAATCTTTCACTCACCAGATCGATAACGCGATCATTAAACTCAATATCGATATGTAAATTGGGATGCGCTTTAACAAAACTCGCTAAATTGGGCGTAATAAAACGCAAACCGAAATCGCGCGGCACGGAAACCGTTAAATTGCCATAAAGGGAGGTGGAGAGATTGCTGATGCTGGATTCAGCCTCTTCCAATTCCAATAAAATGGGCTGACAACGTTGATAATAGAGGCTGCCGGCTTCTGTGGGCACAATTTTGCGGGTAGTTCGTTGCAATAATCGTATTTTTAACTGTTCTTCTAATTGCGACACCAGTTTGCTTGCCATGGCAACAGAGATATTTTGCAGTGCGGCCGCTTTGGTAAAACTTTGAGTTTCAATCACTTTGCAAAAAATTGAAATTGCGTTGAGTTTGTCCATTTCTTATGCCTTTTGGAAAAAAGTAGTTGACCTACTTGAAGATAGTTAGCAATATAGCGGGCAATTTTATACAAGTTAATCGATATTAGGTAATAATAATGACAAAATCCTTAGTTATTGTGGAGTCGCCGGCAAAGGCGAAAACCATTAATAAATATTTAGGAAGCAATTATGTAGTGAAATCCAGCGTGGGCCATATCCGTGATTTGCCAACGGTGGGTTCCGCGACAGGAGAGAAAGCTAAACCTATTTCCACCAAAGGTCTCAGTGCGGAAGAAAAGCAAGCGATAAAACAACAAAAAGAACAAGATGCTTTAGTTAAACGCATGGGGATCGACCCATATCACAGTTGGAAAGCCAACTATCAGATTTTACCCAGTAAAGAAAAAGTTGTTGCCGAATTAAAATCTCTCGCTAAAAATGCCGATCATATTTACCTCGCCACCGACTTGGATAGGGAAGGAGAGGCCATTGCGTGGCATTTGCGTGAGGTGATTGGCGGTGAGGATCAACGCTTTAGCCGAGTGGTATTTAACGAAATTACAAAAAATGCGATCAAACAAGCCTTTGAAAATCCTGAGCAGTTAAATATGGATCGTGTGAACGCCCAACAAACCCGTCGTTTTTTAGATCGCGTTGTCGGGTTCATGGTGTCGCCGTTACTGTGGAAAAAAGTGGCGAGAGGGTTATCTGCCGGGCGCGTTCAGTCTGTTGCGGTAAAATTAATTGTGGAACGTGAACGGGAAATTAAAGCCTTTGTACCACAGGAATACTGGGAAGTTTCTGTGTTAACCGACACTGCAAAACATGAACAGATTCGTTTGGATGTGGTGCAGTTTAAAGGTAAAAAATTTGAGCCGAAAAATGCGGAACAGGCACAAAGTGCGGTGGATTTTTTAGCTAAATCTGATTATGTCATTTCTGATTTAGAAACGAAACCAACCAGTTCTAAAGCGCGCGCACCGTTTATTACATCAACATTACAACAAACAGCCAGCACCCGTTTAGGCTTTGGTGTGAAGAAAACCATGATGTTGGCACAGCGTTTATATGAAGCCGGTTATATTACTTATATGCGTACGGACTCCACTAATTTGAGTCAAGATGCGTTAAATATGGTGCGCAGTTATATTGAAAAACACTATGGCGCACCTTATTTACCGACCAAGCCAAATTTCTATTCCAGCAAAGAAAACGCACAAGAAGCCCACGAGGCGATTCGTCCATCAGATATTCTGGTTAGTTCGAATGATTTAGTGGGGATGGAAAAAGATGCTGTGCGTTTATATGATTTAATTTGGCGCCAGTTTGTAGCCTGCCAAATGCCGCCGGCTCAATATGACAGTACCACTTTAACAGTCAGAGCAGGGGATTACACCTTAACGGCCAAAGGGCGTATTTTACGCTTTGATGGTTGGACCAAAGTATTGCCACAATCCGGAAAATCAGCGGAAGATCAGGCCTTGCCTGATGTGGCCGTAAATACCACACTGAATTTGTTAAGTGTGGAACCTCAACAGTATTTCACAAAACCACCGGCTCGTTTTTCTGAAGCTGCACTAGTAAAAGAGCTGGAAAAACGGGGGATTGGCCGACCTTCGACTTATGCGGCCATTATTTCTACGATTCAAGAACGCGGTTACGTGCGTACAGAAAATCGCCGTTTTTATGCAGAAAAAATGGGGGAAATTGTGACCGATCGCTTAAATCAGTCTTTTGCTGATTTAATGAGTTACGATTTCACTGCCAATATGGAAGATATATTAGACCAAATTGCTTCCGGTAC
Organism: uncultured Aggregatibacter sp.; assembly: GCA_963515835.1. GTDB lineage: Bacteria > Pseudomonadota > Gammaproteobacteria > Enterobacterales > Pasteurellaceae > Aggregatibacter. Next base: position 24,474 of record CAUPZK010000019.1, on the reverse strand, counting down.
AAAAGACTGGAAAATGGAATTAAATCAATTCTTCAAAGATTTTTCTACGCAGTTAACAAAGGCAGAATTAGATGAATTAGAAGGCGGAATGCGCCCGAATAATTTGGTCGAAACAGATATTGTGTGTCCGACTTGCGGACGCAATATGGCTATTAGAACGGCTAGCACGGGCGTTTTCTTAGGCTGCACCGGCTATTCTTTACCGCCGAAAGAACGTTGTAAAACCACTATTAATTTGATTCCGGAAGCGGAATTGTTAAATGTGTTGGATGAGGCGTCGGAAACGAAAGCGTTGATGGAACGTAAGCGTTGCCCGAAATGTGGTACAGCAATGGATAGCTATATTCTTGATCCACACCGTAAATTGCATATTTGTGGTAACAATCCGAATTGTGGCGGTTATTTAATTGAAGAAGGTAAATTCAAAATTAAAGGTTATGACGGCCCGGTTGTTGAATGCGATAAATGCGGCAGCGATATGCATCTAAAACTCGGTCGTTTTGGTAAATACATGGCTTGTACGCAATGCGATAACACCCGGAAGATTTTGAAAAATGGTGAAGTTGCACCACCGAAAGAAGATCCGATTCATTTCCCGGAATTAAAATGTGAAAAATCGGATGCTTATTTTGTATTACGCGATGGCGCAAGTGGTGTGTTTATGTCCGCGCATAACTTCCCAAAATCCCGCGAAACGCGCGCCCCGAAAGTGGCAGAATTGGCGTTGTATCGTGGGCGTTTACCGGAGAAATTGCGCTACTTAGCCGATGCACCACAAGTCGATCCGGAGGGGAATGAGGCAATTATTCGTTTTAGTCGCAAAGAAAAACGGCAATATGTCACTTCAGAAAAGAATGGCAAAGCCACGAAATGGGTTGTGGATTTTGTCGATGGAAAATGGATAGAGCGGAAGAAGTAATTTCCTTTTTCATTTAAATTTATAAAGAGCGGTTGAAAAAACATTTCAAATTTAGACCGCTCTTTTCTTATCAAAAAACCACCTATAGAGGTGGTTTTTGTTTTATCAGAATACCCATAATTTTTCTGTAATAAGAAAAAATCATTAACCTGAAAGTAATTAAATTAATTCTCTTTCTTTGATGGCTTAATCGCTAATAAATTGCAGTTTAGTTTGCTAATGACATGTTCCGCTGTATTTCCTAAAAATGCGGCAGAAAGCCCCGTTCTACCAATGGTGCCTAAAATCACGAGTTCAGCTTCGATTTTTTTAGCAACTTGCGGAATAACATCTTCAGGAAAACCTTCAATCACGTGGGTATGATCGTCATTAATACCGTATTTTTGGCGCAATGCCTTCATATTAATTAAATATTGCCCACGTAAACCGCTATTGTATTCACTAGAACTGAACTCAGGTAAATCTATAGCCATATTAATTGGCGTTGGCGGATAAGCGGTAACAAGATGGATATTGCCGCGATCTAAAGACGCCGCTAAATCCATACTTAATGAAACTAATTCATCATTAAACGAGCTATGCGCTTCATTTTCATCATCGGATACGTTAACAGCGACTAAAACCCGGCGTTGATGTTTCCAATCGCCATCCTTCACCACTAAAATAGGTACCGGACATTTACGCAGTAATTGCCAATCAACCGGTGTCACGATTAATGATGTCAGGCTTTCTTCCGCTTTAGTATATTTTACTACCAAATCATATCCTTGATTTTCTACTTCAATGGCAATGGCTTCTGCTTCATTGCTGTTCCAAACGACGGTTGTAGCAAATTCAATTCCATCAGAAGCATATTTTTCAATATAGGGTTGAATGGCCAATTTACGTTGTTCAATGACATTCTTATGCATTTCTGACCGTTCCTCTGAAGAAAGTAACGCTGACATTTCATAAGATAAATCGTAAATTGCAAGGAAAAGCGTTATTTTTACTGGAGATTGACTTTTTTGTTCTTGCGCCAAACGAACAGCTCTAGCAAGGGCATATTGTTTATCATTTTCAGGATTTAAAACCACCAGTATGTTATTGAATTTCATGTACAACCTCCTCCATTTATTGACTCTAAATAGGGTAGAACATTCTTGAATAAATGACAAGGTGAGAGACTTAAAAAGACATCCGGCGCAATTTCTATGCGCCGGAAAGAGATGGGTTAGATAACCATTTTAATTTTGGTTTTATTCATGCCGGATAACTCGATTAATTCAGCCATATTATTAATCGTAATGTATTTTCCTTGTACGGATAAAACACCTAGTTTTTGGAAACGACCAAGTAAACGACTGATTGTTTCAACAGTGAGACCAAGATAATTGCCAATATCGCCACGTGTCATCGTTAAACGGAATTCTCGTGCGGAAAAACCGCGTGCAGAATAGCGTTGCGATAAATTATAAATAAAAGCGGCAAGGCGTTCTTCGGCATTCATTTTTGAGAGTAATAAAATCATTTCTTGATCACTTTTAATTTCATTACTCATTAAACGCATAATTTGTTGCCGTAATTTCGGCATTTTACCGGATAAATCATCCAAAATATCAAACGGAATTTCACACACCATAGCGGTTTCTAGCGCTTGAGCAAAACTTGGATGTTGCATATTCATAATCGCATCAAAACCGACTAAATCTCCCGGTAAATGAAAAGAAGTAATTTGTTCTTCACCGGTTTCACTAATTGTGTAAGATTTAATCGTACCAGAGCGAATAGCATAGAGCGATGTAAGCTCATCACCCGCTTTAAAAAGCACCTGAGATTTCTGGATAGGTTTTTTACGTTCAATGATATTATCTAATTGATCTAATTCATGTTCATTTAAAGTAAAAGGGATACATAGCTGACTAATACTGCAATTTTGACAATGTATTGCGCATCCACCAGATTGAACTCGACGTCCTAATTTTGTTTCTGTCGCTAAAATTTTCATTTATTCCCCAAATTCCAGAAAATTGGAAAAGAATCGTGTAAAATTGATCTATCTCAATAATATCACTAAATTTTTAATTTAAAAAGTACAAACATTGGTGAGGATGTATGGCTGCTGAAAAACTAACTAAAAAACGCTTAATTCAAATTTTACTAGTATTAATAGTTCTTCTTATCGTGTTTTTTCATCGTACGTTTAATTATGAAAAAAAACAACAACCTCAATATCCGTCAAAAATATCTGAAAAAAGTACCGCACTTTTAGAAAAGAGTAGCTAGATTTTTGGTATAAAAAAGGCTAAATCAATAATGACTTAGCCTTCTTATCATCAGGTTTGATTAGTTGTTTGTTGCTAATGCACCTAAATCTTTATCAACCAAGAATAAACCTTTACCATCCTCACCAAGAAGATTTAATTTATCTAAAATTCCACTAAATAATTTTTCTTCTTCATGTTGTTCAGCTACATACCATTGTAAGAAGTTAAAAGCAGAGTAGTCTTTCTCTTCAAAAGTTCTACCAACTAATTCATTGATTTTAGAGGTAATTAACTTCTCATGTTCATAAGTTAATTCAAGTACTTGTTTCAATGATGAAAATTGATGAGGTGGTTCATCAATTTGTGTGATGATAGCCAATGCACCAGTCTCATTTAAATAAGTAAAGAGTTTACGCATGTGCTGCATTTCCTCAGCCGCATGATCTGATAAAAATTTTGCGGCCCCCTCGAAACCTTGTTGTTCACACCATGCACTCATTTGTAAATATAAATTAGAAGAATAAAACTCTAAATTCATTTGATCATTTAATAGTTTAATTACGCTATTTGATAACATTTTATTTCTCCTATTCTTATAAAGTTTTTAATTCACGATCGATGTAATAAAGTGCGGTTCCACTTTCACCAAGAAGTTTGAATTTATCAACAATACTGTTAAATAATTTTTCTTCTTCATGCTGTTCCGCCACATACCATTGTAAGAAGTTAAAAGTAGAGTAATCCTTTTCTGCAAAAGTACTTTCAACTAACTCGTTAATTTTAGATGTCACTAGTTTTTCATGTTCAAGTGTTGTTTCAAAAACTTCTTTTAATGAAGCGTAATTGTGTTTAGGCGCGTCAATTTTACCTAACAAAGGCATTCCACTGGTTTCACTGACATAAGTAAATAGTTTTTGCATATGTTCTAATTCTTCATCAGCATGACGAAGTAAAAACGCTGCCGCACCTTCATAACCATTTTTATGACACCATGCACTCATTTGCAAATAAACATTTGATGAATAGAACTCAAGATTAATTTGTTCGTTTAATTTGGTCGTAATTGCTTTGCTAAGCATAACTAACTCCTTTCCTTAATGATTTATAAGACAATCACAATACAACTTAATTTGCTGGGCGCATTCTATCCACCTAATTGATAATCGTCAAACTATTTTTTCATTTATACGTGATAACTTATTAAGTTTAAATGTATTTGTAACAACAACTATTCTCATTTATAGAATTTTCTTGAAATGAATTCTCAATTGCAATCAGATTAACAGATTATGTATTTCGATAAAAAGAAGATGGTAAACATCTATATTGATTGTATGCATATCCATTCCCCAATTCTTCATTCCTGAAAATAGATTTTAATGTCTAACGATGTTTAATGATTAAAAACCTCAAAAATCTCGATACGATAATGTTACACGGTAATAAGAGTGGCGAAGCAAATCGTGACTTTAATAATATTTTATTTAACATAATATACATTATGCGAAATTAGTTATCGGGTTAGCGAAAACTACGAATTAAATAAATCACACAGTTATGCACAAGTCACACGTGCTAGTTAAACTAGACAGAATCTTGTTTTAATAAGGTATGTCACAAATAAAAAATAAAGTTATAGACTTTCATTTTGAATTGTCAATTTTCTTTCAAGATAAAATTCATTTAAAAATAATATTAGATATAGATTGCGCTACGTAAAATCTGAGTCGGGTTGGTAGATTGATTATGTGAGATTTTTAAAATACATAAAAAACACGCTGAATGTTATCCAGCGTGTTTTCTGATTACGGGCTATTTAGTGACGTTGTCTCTTTTATACTGTTAAAAACATTAAAAAATTTAACCGCACTTTCTAACCAATGAGTTTACTGCCATATTCATAAATTTTTTGTAATAAAATCAGCTTCTCTTCATTATTTTCATGTTGTGCGGCTAATGCTTGAAGACTTTGCTCAAATTGTAAAATTTCAGAGTCTAGTTTTTTCCGACAATATTTTTGCCATTTAATTTGTTCAGAACGGTTTAAGGTGCGATAAAAATGTCTGGCACGATAATGAAATAACAATTGAGGGATTCTTGGGTCTTGAAAACTCAGATTATGTTCAGCAAGCTTTTCAGGCTCCAAAGTGCGTAAAATCGCCATATTGTTTTTATCGGCATCACTAAAAAAGCCATTATAAAGCTCGGTTTCAACATTATCAGATGCCTCAAATTCACGTTCTTGTTGAAAAATATCCATGACTTTCTGGCGAATATCCTGAGATGCCAACAAACGTTGCTGATTTTGCATACATAATGCTCTATCAATCCCTAAACGTTCGGTATTTTGAGGCAATAAGGTTTTCTCCGGTGCCACAATAGGACATTTATTGATATGAATGAGCTTTAACGGAACAGGAAGCACGCCTGCCTCCAACAACGTTTCTTTCTTCGTATAAAGATTTTCACGCAACTCCTCTGCAGATTTTGTTAGCAGATCATCAATATTGGCTGTTAAATCACATACGATCACTGCATTTTTATTTTTTGGGTGCCAAGCTAAAGGCGCAATTAATGTCGTATTTCCACGATAATTGCCTAACATTCCCGACACATGCACTAACGGCGTCATTTCTGCGGTATTAATCAGCTTTTCAAGCTCTTTTTTTCCACGATTTTCAAAGAAATATTGAAATAACTTTGGCTGTTTTTTCTTAATTAATTTTGCCATTTCGATAGTAGCATACACATCAGACATGGCGTCATGCGCATTCGTATGCTCTATTCCATTCGCTTCCGTCAGTTTTTCTAAACGAAAACTCGGCATACCTTCATCATCTAAAGGCCACTCAATACCATCGGGACGCAAGGCATAACACGCACGCACTAAATCCAACAAATCCCAACGGGAATTACCGTTTTTCCAGCTATATTCATAAGGATCAATAAAATTACGATAAAAGGTATAGCGTGTCATTTCATCGTCATAACGAATATTATTAAAGCCCATGACACAGGTATTTGGTTGGCTGAATTCCTGTAAAATTCGAGTAGCAAAATCCGGTTCCGGCAGGCCTTTTTCATTACACTCCTGTGGTGTAATGCCTGTCACTAACACAGCCTCCGGCGCAGGTAAATAATCGTTGGTTTGCTTGCAATACAACACAACGGGCTCGCCGATAATATTAAAATCCGCATCTGTACGAATCCCCCCAAATTGCGCTGGGCGATCGGTTGCCGGATTGACACCAAAGCTTTCATAGTCGTAAATGAAAAAGCTGAAATCGTTTTTTGCCATCATTTTTCTCAAATTTAAGCCAAGATTTTATCTAGGTAATACAAACAGAAAATTGCACACAAACTGAACGCAATACCTAACCAGTTAACTTTGCTGATTTTTTCTTTAAAAATTAATGCGCCGGTAATCGTACTTAAACAAATCACCCCAATGTTCATGCCGGCAAAAACTAATGTTGGATTCGAGCCAAAACTCTGGTGAGCTTTAATATAAAACAGAATATTGAAGAAATTCAGAACACCTAAAATAATGCCGCCCACAACACTGGCGACATTCCATTGAGTTCGTTTGAATAACAAGTAAATAAACATAATGCAGGCAGCCAAGGAAAACGCAATGAATAGCGTTGTTGGGAATGCTCCCCCGCTTTTTGCGACTTGTTTAAACAAAATATCAATGATGCCATAGCCAAACCACACACCGACTAAGCCCAAAACACCTCGAAAATCGACCGCACTTTGTTGATTCGGTTTGCTTAAAAGGCAAAACAACCCGACAAATGCCAACACAATACCAACGACTTTTGATTGACTTAGGGTTTCGTGGAAAATTAAAAATGCAGCGAGAATGGGTAAAAATAAGGATAAGCGTTGTGCTGCATCAGAACGTACAATACCGGCGAATTCTACGGCTTTGGACATAATAATAAACACGCTTGGCAATAAAATACCTAATGCTAAGAAAATCGGCGTATTTTCGCTTTGTGCGATAAAGTCAGTAAACTCAAGCCCTTTGAAATCCGGTTTTAATAAAAACCAACTAAGTGACAACGCCACAATATAGTTAAAGGCAATAGCTTGTTGAATAATGATATTGCGTTTACGGGCAACTTTTAATAATACGGACACCGCGACGCTACATAAAACAGCGATAATGAGGTTGTGCATTTTTGCTCCTTTTAACGAAATAAAGTGCGGTCAAAAAACACTTCATTTTTTAACCGCACTTTTTTATTTATTAAACTACTCTGTTGCGCCAAATCCGCGTAATCCGACCACATGAACGTGTTCGTGATTACCGGATATTTTACGCACCAGTTTATAGGTGGTGCCTTTTTCCGGGCTGATGTTTTCCGGTGCAGCAATCAATAGTTGCATATCCAGGCGTTCGCATAGCTCGAACAAAGTAGAAATAGATTTTGCATCCAAACGCGCTGCTTCGTCCAAGAATAATAAACGGCACGGCACGATGTCTTTGCCGCGGATACGACGGCTTTCTTCTTCCCAGCTTTGTACCACCATTAAGAGGATGGACATACCGGTACCGATAGCTTCCCCAGTGGATAATGCGCCGCTTTCTGCGCGCAACCAACCATCTGCGCCACGGTAAACTTCCACTTCTAAGTCAAGGTAATTACGGTAATCCAATAATTCTTCACCGATGGTTTGCGCAGTACGTTGCCCCACATCAATATGCGGATTGAGACGTTGATATAGCTTCGCAATAGCCTCGGAGAAAGTCATCCGGTTGTCGCTGAACAGATCTTGATAATCCGACTGATTACCGGATAACGCATCCAACAACATGGCATGCGTATCCCGAATATTCACCACTAAACGTACCGATTTCACCTGACCAAAGGCGATATTTTGTAGGCCCTGATTCAACATACGAATGCGATTTTGTTCACGTTGAATGGTTTTACGCATGATATTCGCCACACTTTCAGAACTGATTGCCAATTTTTGTTCACGGCCGGTCAATTCTTCCGTTAAGCGGGAAAGCTCAATTTCCATTTGTTCAATGGCATCGATTGGGTCATCAGTTTTCAGAATATCTTGACGAATACGTTCACGCAGATGTTGATATACGGCGATAAAGAACCGCACTTTATTTTCCGGTTTACGGCTATCTTCCGACAAACGTAAGGCATCATGCAGATATTCGTTGTCAGCAACCGCTGTACGCAACGCACCTAGCGCTTTATCCGACATGGAGCGCAATTCATCTGCAGATAAATAGGCTAATTCACGACGATTTAAGCGTTTTTCCACATCAGAATTACGGGATAAACGAAGCACCACACACCAACTCATTTTCGCTGCCGTCACCAACTCACGCTGGGTTTTATAATCACGTTCTGCTTTACGAATACGACGAGTCAGATTTTCCGCTTCGCTTTCGATAAGGGTGAGTTGTTTTTCAATATAAGAACGGCGTTGGCGATTAGTCGAAAGTTGTTGATATAACTCGTCACGACGAATTTTGGCACGCTCTTCCGCGCCTTCATCAGCACGCACACCCAACTCACCAATCTCTTGCATTAATTCCTGCAACATTTGATTTTTACTGTTGAAAGAACTTTGCAATTGAATCAACACTTGATTGTACTGAGCATATTGCGCTTGAACCTGACGTAATTGTTCGCGCTGAATTTCACGTTGTTGCTGCATTTGTTCTAAACGCGCGCGTAACTGTTCGTTTAATTCAGAGGTTTCCGTTTGTACGCTTTCCGCATAATTGAAATGCGCTTTACGTTGCACCACATCCGCCAAGGCAAAGACTTTTTGTTGCACTTGTTTTTGTAGCTGAATAGCTTGTTCATAATCGGCTTTTAAGTGCTCGTAATTTTCCGGGTCGCTTTGCAACGTGTTAGCAATCGGTTCTAATTGTGACAACGTGACGCCGTGCTGACGGATAAATAATTCATCCTGCTCTGCCAAATCTAATTGCTCACGGCATTCTTCAATGCGATCAGCTAAGCTATCATCAGCCAATAATGGCAATTGTGGAATTAATTTATTCAACAACTGCATTCTTTCTTTCGCCTCATCTAAACGAAGACGAATTTGCTGCTCGCCGATCACCAATTGATTAAGCTCGCGTTCAATTTCATTGCGTTGTTGATTGGTCTGAGCCATCACTTGTTCCGGATTGGCTTGGAATGCTAAGGCTAAATGCAGGCCGACAAACTGGCTAAAATGCTCATGTAAACGCTGACATTTTTGCACGTCAAAAGCACGTTGTGCGTACTGCTCCGCCACTTCCTCACGTTTAGTCTGTAATTCTTCCAAATGTTTTTCACGAGCCGCACGGCCGAACAACGGAATTTCAGGGAATTTGGAATAACGTAATTCACGATCGGACACCTGAACAACCACACCAAGCTCCAGCTCCTGCGCGGAAAGCACGCTGTCATCAAATGCCGCCGGATCGCCCTCGATTAAATACAAATCTTCCGGACAATCTTCCAAATTAGCGAGTTGTTCTTTCACCGCATTCAAATCACGCACCACAATAGCGTGGCGTGCCGGGCCGTATAAGGCAGAGAAATAAGGCGCGTCTTCAATCGGCACATCATCGTATAATTCAGACAGCAACACACCACCGAAACGTTCTGCCAGTACATTCAAACGGGCATCTTCCGAACCATCCGGTTGACTTAAACGGCTAATTTGCTCGTCTAATTGTTGACGTTGAAGTTCTAGCTGGTCGCGTTCCATGGTTAATTCGCGCTCTTTGGTCAGCTGTGATTGCATGAAATTCATCACATCCTGACTATCTGCAAATTGTTTTCCACTTTGCTCCTGCAAGCGTTCCAATGCAGCTTGCGCTGTTAACCAAGCCGGTGCCTTACGTGCATTTTCTTCATAAAGTGCGGTCAAATTTTCACGTTTTTGACGTAGGGTTGAACGTTCCTCAACTACATCAGAAAGTTCGGCAGATAAATCCTCAATTAAGGCTTCTTGATCGCCATAGAACGCTTCTAATTCATCCGCCGTTTCTAAGCTTTGATTCGCACGTTGATTAAAATCGTTTAATAATCTGACCGCACTTTGTTGTTGATTTAAACGTTGTTCTAATTCATGTAACTTAGCGCGTAATTGCGGCGTTTGTTGCGCTTGGAGTTTTTGTGTCGGATATTCGCGTAACAATTCTTTGGCACTTTCCCACGCGGCAGAACGTGGCACTTCTCCGACAATTTTGCAAACCAATTGATAGGCTTTATCAAATTGTGTTTTCGCCGCTTCGGAAATAGACATTTTTTGCTCTAGTTCAAGCACATTATCCGTCAATGCTTCCGCTTGCACTTCAAATTCTTCGTGATATGCCTCCACGTTTTTTACCGATAAATCGGCTAATCCGCACAAGGTTTTGGCTTTTTCTAAGGCTTGAATGGCTTGCTGATATTGCAATGCGCGAGTTTGTTGTGCATCAAGGGCTTGTTGATAATCTGCTAATTGGGAACGCAGATTGTCAACTTCTTGTTCTGTTTGTTCAAATTGCGCCTGACTTTCTTCCAATTGTTCGTTGGCGGTTTCAACCACCATTTTTTGCTCTTCCAAACGCTCGGTCAGTTCACTGACATCTTCTTGATAACGAGAAATTTTTTCTTGATGGCGTAACGCATTTAACACCAAATTCAGATGATCAAGCGCGCTTTGGTGATCCACTTCGAGAACTCTTTCACTTTCGGCTAACTCGGCGGCTTCACGACTTAATTCAACCAAACGATGTTGTGATAAATTCTGTTCAGACTTGGCTTTATACCACTCTTGACGGAAATGTAATGCGGTTTCAATATTGCCACGGCGCTCATTAGCATTTCGCATATAATCCGCTGCCACATAATTAGTGGATTCGGTAATTAAATGTTTAAACAAATCGCGGTCCGCTTGGGTGACTTTAATGGCTTCCAACGTCATGCGGTTTTCACGTAAGGCGCTTTCCATGTCTTGGAAGGCTTTTTTCACGCCAAGGTTTTCCGGCAATAAATAATCACGCAAGGAACGGGTAATGGCGCTGGAAATACCGCCGTATAAAGAGGCTTCGATGAGTTTATAGAATTTGCTACGGTCGGAAGAAGAACGTAAGCGTTTTGGAATAATCCCCAAATCAAACATCATGCCGTGGTAATCGGTGATGGAATGATATTGTTTAAATTGGGCGCCCCCCTGCTCAACTTTATCTTTGAGTTCATTTAAGGTCAGTACGCGCGCTTGACGTTCGTTAATGGTTTCAGTGAAAAGTGCGGTCGGATTGACAGACAATTCTACGCCTTGAATAGAAAAGGTTTTTAAATCCACTTTTTTGTCACGGCCTGCCACTTGTTGCAGACGGACACCCACAATAATCCGTTGATGACGGGAGTTGATGGTGTCCAACGCCGCGTAACACACGCCCGGGCGCAATTTACCGTGTAAACCTTTATCACGAGAACCGCTTGTTGCGCCGGCTTCTGTGGTGTTACGGAAATGCAATAGCGTTAAATCCGGAATCAATGCTGTCACAAATCCAGCCATGGTGGTAGATTTACCGGCACCGTTACCACCTGAAAGTGTGGTCACCAATTCGTCTAAATCAAAGGTGCGGGCGAAGAAACCGTTCCAGTTGATGAGCGTTAAAGAACGGAACTTACCGCGTTCTACCCCACTGTTTTGGTTAAAGATAACCGGCGCGACATCAGAAATCGCCGTATCCATTACTTCATTTTCCAGGGATAATTCTTCAGTCATTATTCTTGTTCCTCTTCTACGAATTCGTCTTCAACGTCAGTCTCGTTTTCACTGCTTTCTATATCACGTTGTAATGCGGCTTTTTCAGATTGTAAAGATTGTGGCGTTGCCGCTTCACCATCGCGAATTAAGCGTAATTGTGCTTCAATCGGATCATCTCCGGCACGCACTTCTGCGCCAAAACGGAATACCGATTCAGAAATGGTAAACTTGCCGCTGTTCGGTTCACCGACGGTATAAATCATACCTAAACGGCGCAAGCGACCGATTGCCGCACGCACTTTTTCAGCCAGTTTTTGTTTATCTAAATCGGAACCGCTGGAACGTTGATTCACGGCTTTTAGTAATTTGCCTTCATCCGCTAAATTCAGCAATTCGTCATACACTTCCTGAGTACTAAAAATCCCTTGTTGGGCTAGTCGCTCGGGGCTTAAATACAAATAACACAACACCTTGCCTACTAACATTTCCAATTCAGTTAACACAGAACGGGCAATGAGCGTTGTGGCTTTTGGACGTAAATAGAAAAAACCTTCCGGCGCACGAATCAGTTCGACGTTATAACGACGATAGAACAGATCCAGTTCCGTTTGAAAATCAAGTAAAAAAGCGTGGTTATCCAAATGTTCTGTGCCGATATGTTTACCGGAACGCAACTGGCTGTCCACAGCCGGAAATAACGGATTGGCAATGGCGGCTGCCAATTTCGGTGAAATTACATCTTGAAGGTTGTCTGTCATTATTTTTTCTCTAACTGAATTGCTCTGTTATTGTCTTATTTATACGGTAGCGAAATACGCCTCAAAAAACGCGTAGGTTTTCGATCGCACTTTTAATATTTATCAATGATATGCGCCTGAACTTCTGCGCCGTAATCGTTAATTTCTGTCCAATGCGGATAGATACCCGCTAAGTCATCGCCCGCAATACCTAAACGCACAGCCTGATCCACGATAATTCGCGCCACATCAAAATGTTGTGTCAATGGATAATTTTCTAATTGTTGCTTCAACACTAAACTTAAATTAATCGGACGATTTTGTTCGCGGTAATCAATTAATAAGCCTTGCATGTGTTCAACGATTTTTTCGCGAATATCGGCTAATGATTCAAATTGTAATTCTTCCGGTAGTTCGCCTAAGGCATCTTCTTCGCGTAGTGCTAATTCTTCATCGCGCAAATCAACTAAACGCTCTGCTTGCGCTGTCCACAAGAACCAAGGGTTGTCGAAATAATGATGAATAGAATTGCGTAAACGTTGGGAAAAGACACGGTTCTTGTCCATATCAATGGCGGTACGGATAAATTTATGCACGTGGCGGTCGTAGCCAATCCACAAATCGATAGCTTGTTGTCCCCAACTGATAATGCGGTCTAGCTTGGCTTGCAAATCTATGATTAATTGTTCGATAAAATACAATTCTTGGCGACCGATCACACAATCTTGAATACGCAATAACTGCGCCTGTAATTTATCACCGGCAGCATTTAAGGTGTCTTGTAATTCGCGTAAATTGCCGGAAGTTTCATCTAATAATTGTTCACAGCTGGAAATGGCGGCTTGCCAATCTTTGGTTAACAGGGCCGCGATATCTTCTTTAATGCTTTGTTGATTTTCATCCATCACGCGTTGTGATAAATCAATGCTGTCAAAAATTTCTGCGACAGAATATTTCAACGGCGCAAACACATTGCGACGCCAATAATGCTCATCGCCGTCTTCCTCGGCAGCCTCGGAGGCTCGTTGGATTTCATCGGCCACAATGGAAAGTTGAACGGAAAGACGTAAGGCGGAAAATTCACGTTGACGAATGTAATAATCAGAGACACCAACACCCAACGGTGTTAAGCGATAAATTGCTAATCCTTCGGTGAATTCACTGCTAAAACGGTTTAGAAAACGTTGTTTAACCAGTTCATTAATCGCGTTATTAGCACGAACGGCAATCGTTTCTTGAGATTGTTCAAAGACGGTAGAAATGTGACGGAAAATATCGACTAAGTCAGCTTCTAGCATTTCGCCGTCAAAACGTTCATTGTTATAAATGGCAATCGCCAATAAAAATGCCAAACGCTCTGTCGGCAAATTTAAGGAAAACTCACGTTCTTTCGCCCAGGAGACCAGTTCGGGAATGGTTTGTGATGTGTCAAGCATGAGGGATCTCACAACAGGTTAATTTCAACAAAAAATTGTGGGAATTATACAGGAATTTGCCTTTTCTAACAGCTTGAAAATGGAAAGTGCGGTCAAAAAAAGCAATGCTTTTTTTTAGGTAAATTATAACTTTGAATTTAACCCGCGACTTTTTTAATTAACTCGTTCATGCCTTCTTCATCATAGCCTTCTTCATACTGCATATCCTCGACAAAATCTCTCAGTACTTTGCTATTTAACGCGGTACAACCGTATTTTTCCAATTTACTTTTAGTAAAAGTGGAACGATATGCTGAAGAGACATTATTAAGGCTTATCACGCCGATGGTCGCTCGATTGCAAGGCACTTTATTGACGAACACCAAATTGTATCCTGATTCACGGATATAGCCGGTTTTATTGATCGCTGCACTAAATATTTCGTCACGCACGAGTTTATTGGTGTTTTTCACAAAAATATTGCGCTTTCCTGTTTGAATATAGGTAGAAGAAATATTGGAAAGACGCTTAATTTCCGCCTTATTTAAGGAATATTTAGCCAGTTTCACCAAATCCATTACGCTGGACACATTGCCATTAGATAAACCGGAACTGTCGATAAAACGGGTTGATGTCATACCGAGTGCTCTCGCCTTTTCATTCATTTTTTGGATGAATTGCGAACGACTCATACCGGCTGAACGGGATAAAGCGTGCGCGGCATAATTATCGGAATGTACCAGCATGGCTTTCAATAATTCATTACAAGATATCGGCGTGTTTTTGGGCAATTTTGTACTTGTGCCTTTAATGTAGTCCGTATCTTCAGCAGTAATTGAGGCCGTACAACGGGCATTTTTGTTATGTTCCAAAAACACATTTGCTGTCATTAGTTTGGTCACAGAAGCAATGGGGCGTACGCTATGAGCAGAGTTACTTTCCAATATTTTATTGTGGGTAAAATCATACACAACATAAGATTGCGCAGCGGCAACAGTGGGTAGCAAAAATAATAAAGGCAAGGTTTTTGATAACATAGGATGATTCAAAGAAGTAAGCGACAGTGTTGCTATTCTACCAGTTTTTCAAATTCAGATTAAATAAAAAACCACCTTCAACAGAAGGTGGTTTTTGTTTTATATATTCGTTATTTGAATTACCAAGCGTAGCTATAACCTAACACGGCTTTCGCACCGGAACGGGTACCTTTACTGCCTAGAGAATGCTCTAAACGAAGATCAGCATGAATGGCGTGGTTACCGAATGGTACATTTAAACCTGCGCCACCTTCCACCCAAGTGCGGGCGTCATTTTCGCCATATTTTTTATCACCGATTAAAACGGATTTTGCGGTCATAAAATCATGCCATACGTTTGCAACAAAATACACGGTTGGGTTACGTTGGAAGTCTTTACTGTGGCTTAAACGCACACCAATACGTCCACGTAAGTTGTTATCAGTACCTTGTTCAACACGACGATCTGCATCATGATAGAACGATTGAAGTTTTAAGCGTTGGTAGATCAATTGGGTTTGAGGTTCAATACGCCAGTTGGAATTGCCTAATGCAAAGCTGTGACCACCCTCAACAGATAGTGCACCGCTCCAACCATGTTGTCTTACTGCCGGATTAGATACAAAGTTGTATTTGTTAGTTAAGTAAGAGAATTGAGCGACTGTATCCACATAAGCATCATTTACCGCTCTGTATAAGTGATATACACCGATATTTGCTGCGGTTGTTTTACCTTTACCGCTATATTTATCTGCAAGAATCTCACCGTGTTCAGCACGATATTGGTCGTAGAAACGGCTATCTGCACGAGAGTAAGCAAAATATACACCACTTAGAGATTGTGGTAGGCCATTTTGCATTTCGCTGCGGTTAAAGTCATAACCTACTTGTGCGACATATTGAGAGCTATCAACATCTAAACGGGTACGACCCTCGGTTTCTAAACGTTTACCGGAAACACGCGCCCAGACAGCAGAATTTGGTGATTGGCTAATCTCACCACGACGTTGATGTAAGGTATCCAACACGCTATAACCTAATTCCATGTTGACACGAGGCATTTGGATATACGCGGTGGCCGGCTCGATATAAATATCATGACCAAGTACTTTTAAGGTCCAAGCATAAGTTGTGCCATTTTTCTTGGCTAACTGCGCTTCATCCGCATTTCTGGTTTTTGCTGTACCTTCAAAGATAGCTTCACTATTAGGATCATCCATCTTAATCATATCTGCAGAAAAAATATTTTCCCGCGCCTGACGAAGTACATCCCCTTCAATGAAACCATTGCGAGTTGAAACAATAGTGCGACCTGTTGCTTTACCTTTAATATGTAATTTATCAGAACTACTACTGTTGTCATTATTCCAAGTCGTTTTCACGATTAATTTACCGCCATCAGAATGATAGTCGCTTTCAACGGTAAGGGTTTTATTTGCGTTCTCAGAGGTAAGATCAAGCGTACCTTTGTTATTTAGGTTTGTCACGGTTGCATCAAAGTTGTTTAACTCTAACGTGCCTTTCTCACCGATATCAACATTACTTTTAACGGAAGCGTCGCCAAAAGCATTATCTCTACCAACTTTTAATGTACCGTTAGTAATACTGACATTAGAGTTAATATCACTCATGTTTCTTGGTGCAAATAAAGTTGTACCACTACCTCTTTGAACAAACTCTACGAGTTTAGTGGAAGCTGACGCGGAGGCTATTTCAGGCGTGAAGTTAAAATCATCTGTTTGTGCGAAGTCAAACTTGACTTTTTTAGGGTCTTCTTCAAGTTGAATTTTTTCTACATCAAACGTGCCTGCTTTGTTGTTGTCCCCAATTTGGACATTAGTCGTACCATTACCAACCCTTAATGTACCTGCAGTAAGTTTACTTTCATCTGCAACTAATACATTAACAGTATTTGTTTTAGACTTACCATCACTTGCGGCAACACGAATTTCGGCATTTTTCGGATACTGAAGCAATGAACCTTTACCTGTGACTGAAATTGTTGTGTTGGTAACATCATCCGGGTGATCAAGAACAAATCCCCAAAAGTGAGGTGTCGGTTCAGTTCCTTCGTATTCAGCAATTACTTGTCCGCCATTGGAAACATATAAATTACCATTACCAAAGTTACCGATATTCATAGGGTTAGTTGCATCACTGGTTACAGTTAGCTTACTGCCTTGCCCATCAACGGTAACAGTTCCCTTAGACTGGTGGTGGTTGGCTATATGTAATGTACCTTTTACATTTACAACAGAGCCCCCATCGATTCTTAAACTTCCTTCACCACCGCTACCAACTTGAATTAAGGCATTAACCGTATCCGGATTGACTTTTCCAAGCGTTTCTGGAATTCCGTCATTAGTCCCTGACCAAGTAACGCTTGCATTCGCAGCCAATGGCGCGGCTAATAGAAGTAACGTTAATTTATTAAGTTTGAACTTCATAGTGTTCTCCTCTCGTCCTTTTTTTGTTTTATGTGTTATCGTTGATTTTATCACTCTTAGATCATGTAAACAAATCAGCAACACGTATTGTAAGGATTTATAAAAATTCTTAATAAAAAAACCACCCTCAACAGAAGGTGGTTTTTGTTTTGATATGTTCGTTATTTGAATTACCAAGCGTAGCTATAACCTAATACAGCTTTCGCACCGGAACGGTTACCTTTATTGCCTAGAGAATGTTCTAAACGAAGATCAGCATGAATAGCGTGGTTACCGAATGGCACATTTAAACCTGCACCACCCTCTAACCAAGTGCGGGCATCATTTTCGTTATATTTGGTGTCACCGATTAAGACAGATTTTGCAGTAACAAAATCATGCCATACGTTTGCAACAAAATACACGGTTGGGTTACGTTGGAAGTCTTTACTGTGGCTTAAACGCACACCAATACGTCCACGTAAGTTGTTATCAGTACCTTGTTCAACACGACGATCTGCATCATGATAGAACGATTGAAGTTTTAAGCGTTGGTAAATCAATTGGGTTTGAGGTTCAATACGCCAGTTGGAGTTGCCCAATGCAAAGCTGTGACCACCCTCAACAGATAGTGCACCACTCCAACCATGTTGTCTTACTTCTGGATTAGATACAAAATTGTATTTGTTAGTTAAGTAAGAGAATTGAGCCACTGTATCCACGTAAGCATCATTTACTGCACGGTATAAGTGATATACACCGATATTTGCTGCTGTTGTTTTACCTTTACCGGTATATTTATCCGCAGCTACAACGCCGTTTTCAGCACGATATTGGTCGTAGAAACGGCTATCTGCACGAGAATAAGCAAAATATACCCCACTTAGAGATTGCGGCAGACCATTTTGCATTTCGCTACGGTTAAAATCATAACCCACTTGTGCAACATATTGTGAGCTGTCAACGTCTAAACGGGTACGACCCTCGGTTTCTAAACGTTTACCGGAAACACGCGCCCAAACGGAAGAATTTGGCGATTGGCTAATTTCACCACGACGTTGATGTAAGGTATCCAACACGCTATAACCTAATTCCATGTTGACACGAGGCATTTGAATATAAGCAGTAGCTGGCTCAATATAAATATTTTGATCGAGTGCTTTTAAGGTCCATGCATAAGTATTAGCATCTTTTTTAGCTAATTGTGCCTCACCTGCATTAGTTGTTTTCGCTGTGCCGGTAAAGGTGCCTGAATGATCTGTATCAGCAACTTTAACTACATCTGCAGAATAAATATCTCTATTCGCTTGACGAAGCACATCGCCTTCAATGAAACCGGTTAAGGTAGAAACAACGGTATTACCTGTTGCAGTGCCTTGAATATCTAGCACATCAGAAGAGTTATTAGCATTATTCCAAATTGTTTTTACTAATAGTTTACCGTTACCACTGTAGTCGCCACGAACAGTAAGCTTTTTATCCGCATTATCTGAAGTAAGATCAAGTGTACCTTGATTGTTAATGGTGCTAACAGAGGCATTAAAATTGTTTAACGCTAATGTACCTTTCTCACCAATATTCACTTCAGTGGTAACAGAATCATCACCGAAGGCATTATTTCTACCGACTTTTAATGTACCATCAGTAATATCTACCTTAGAATTTACATTTTTCATGCTTATTGGTGCAAATAAGGTTGTGCCAGAACCACTTTGTACGAAATTAACATGAGACTCTGCCAGGGATGGATGAGTATGAATAATAGAGGCAAAATTAAACATATCATTTTGGTCAAAGGTGAATTTTACATCTGCACGACCAATAGCAAAACGTCTAACATCTAGCGTTCCACCTTTACTTTTGTTCCCAATTTGGATATTGGCTGTGCCATATTCTAATTGCAACACACCTGTGCTGAGTTTACCACCATTAGAAATCAACAAATCGAGGGTTGTTGCCTTGTGACCTCCGCCCACTACACGAATTAATGAGTCTTTATGATAAGAAAGTTCTGAACCTTCACCATCAATAACAATTGATGTGTTAATCGCTGTTCGAGCCGTTCCATTATGAAGAAACCATCCCCAAAAGTGAGGCGCGTTAGGAGCACCATGAAATGTTGAGGTCACCTTTCCACCCTCTAAAATAGAGAGATTCGCATTACTGTAGTTACCGATATTTAATACCCCGCCTACATTTAATTCACTTCCAGCACCAGTGACAGTCAATTTACCACCGAAACCGTCATTGTTTTGATTCCCAATATAAACTGCATCTGTAGAGTTTAATTTGGAACCATTGTCGATGGTCATTTCGCCATTGGCTTGTCCGGTTGGGGTTGTTCGACCACCTTCCCCAATAGATAAAGGCCCATTTATAGTATGTTCTTGATTATCGGTTATATTTGTAGCCAGATTAGAAGGAAGAAGATTATGTTCATTTCCGTTATGAGAAATACCCGCATTAGCAATAAGCGGAGCAGATAATAAAACTAATGTAAGTTTATTAAGTTTGAATTCCATTTTATCCTCGTTTTTAATTAAAAAGGGCGCGAATTCTAGCACGACATGTGCCCCAACACAAATCAAAGAATTGTTTCGAAAAAACTGACAAAAAACTCACCGCGCTTTTCTAATTAAATCAAAAAAGTGCGGTAATTTTTCAAGGTATATTTCATATAAAAAATCGCCTTACTGCGGAACAATAAGGCAATTTATTTTTAGATAAATAAGTCAGAATATTATTTGGCGTCTTGTGCTGGTGCTGCGACCGGTGCAGGATTAAATTTTTGTTCTAATTCGATACTTTGTTTTTGTAACTCGGCCATCGCATTTCTTAATGCTTCAGCTTTTTCAGCATAAGCTTTTTGTTGCTCCGGTGTTTGTGTCGGGTTAGCGAAACTCATATTAGCTTGATCAACCAATAAACCACTCGCCAAGCTTAATACATTTTTGGTTTGCTCTTTGATAGATTTAATTGATTCGGCTTTTACATCTAATGCATCTAAGCTTGTAATTGTATCTTTTACTGATTGATTAAATGTTTCAATCGCTTCTTTCACTTTATTCTCATCTTGAGCTTGAACTGCAGCCACCAAATCTTGTTGGAATTTTTGTTGTGATTGTAACTGTGTTTGTTCTTGTGCCTTGTTCCAATCGACTAATTTTTGATAATCACCCTTTTCATCTACTTTTACTTCTGATGCGGCTTGTGTTTGTGCTGCTTCCGGTTTCGCTTCTGGTGCTTTGTCTGCCGGTTTGTCGCAAGCTGTTAAGAAAAGAGCCAATAATGCGGTAGCGCTAATTTTTGTAAATTTGTTCATGAAAAATCCTTATTAATTGTTGATGAAAATTACTCTATTACGAGCAAAAGACGGGGCATTAGACATAGCATGCAATGATTCGTTCAATATTTAAATATAAAAAAACTCCGAGAATTTCGGAGTTTTTCATGATTAAACGCGTTTGAAGTCAACGTGAACCAATTTTGGTTTGAACGGGTGACGTTGCATTGCTTGTACTTTTACTGCAACTTCTTTACCGTCGATAACTAGGGTGAGCACATCAGAATAGAATGAATCGTGTGCTTGAGCGTTGTTAACTTCATCATGATTTAAGATGATAGAAACCGGTGCTTCGCTACCACCGTAAACGATAGCAGGAATTTGACCGTTATGACGCAGGCGGCGGCTCGCACCCTTACCTTGCGCTGTACGAACTTCAGCGTTAAATTTAAATGCCATTTTTATGTTCTCTTTATTGTAAAGATTAAAATTAAAAAATCGCAGGCGACCCAGCGATTTCCATAAAATTTGCTCAAAGCATGAACTTTGAGGTGCTGCATTATAATGAATTTGTGACGCTAAAGCAAACGAAAATCTTGTTAATTTTCCTAGATATCAGGCTAAAAAACGGGCTAAAATAGAGCGTTATTTTTTATAGAGTTAAAGAGTATTCGATGGAATTTTTAATTAGCTTTTTTAGTGATTACGGTTATTTTGCCGTGCTGTTTGTTTTGATTATTTGTGGTTTTGGCGTGCCGATTCCGGAAGACATTACCTTAGTTTCCGGTGGTGTTATTTCCGGTTTGGGTTATACCAATGTGCATATTATGTTGGTTGTGAGCTTGTTTGGCGTCCTCTTGGGTGATAGCACGATGTATTGGTTGGGACGTATTTATGGCACGAAAATTTTACGTTTCCGCCCTATTCGCCGTTTTTTAACCTTAGATCGTTTACGTATGGTTCGGAGTAAATTTGAACAATATGGTAATCGCGTTTTGTTTGTAGCCCGTTTCTTACCGGGATTACGCGCCCCCATTTATATGGTTGCCGGCATTACCCGTCGCGTGAGTTTTATTCGCTTTCTTTTATTAGATTTTTTTGCCGCCATTATTTCTGTGCCTATTTGGGTTTATTTAGGAGATTTGGGGGCAAGTAACTTAGATTGGCTACATGAACAAATCAAGAAAGGACAATCCATTATTTATATTTTAATTGCGCTTTTGGCACTCTACTTGGTTTGGAAATGGCGCAAAGGACGTAAAAAGGTCAGCAAAAAAGCATAAAGTGCGGTCACAAAATCTCAAGAATTTTGGATGTTAGTTTGTTAATAGCTGCGAAAGAGCGAATAAATCACGTCCATTATTTATGAGTAAGGATAAAAAACGTATTCTCTTTAACTTTATAACCCCATAAAACAAAACCCCATTCAAATTCGAATGGGGTTTATTTTATCGGGAAACTACTTCTCGAGATTTAATGGCTTAATGTGCCAAATATTTTCAGCGTATTCCTTAATGGTACGGTCAGAAGAGAAATACCCCATGTTGACGATATTTTGAATCGTGCTGTCAATCCATGCATCACGATTTTTATATTTTTCATCTACCCTTTTTTGGGTTTCTACATAGCTACGGAAATCCGCAAACGCTTGGTAGAAATCGTGATATTGTAAACCCTGTAATAGTTGCTGATAACGATTTGGATCATTCGGTGAAAAGTACCCATTAATGATTTGATCTACAACGTTTCTCAGTTCTCCATCATTTTGGTAAAAATCAAATGGATGGTAACCATCACGACGTAACTTCTCGACTTGTTCAACGGTGTTGCCGAAAATAAAGATGTGGTCTTTGCCGACATTTTCCAAAATCTCAACATTCGCCCCATCCAATGTCCCCAAGGTTAATGCACCATTTAACGCAAATTTCATGTTACTGGTACCGGAGGCTTCTGTACCGGCTAAAGAAATTTGTTCAGAAATATCTGCAGCCGGAATGATCAATTGAGCCAAACTAACACTGTAGTTTGGAATGAAGACCACTTTTAAGCGGCCACCCAAACGGGTATCGTGATTAATAATATTCGCCACATCATTAATTAAATGGATGGTTTGTTTCGCTGCGTAATACGCCGATGCCGCTTTACCGGCTAAGATAAACACACGAGGTTGCCAATCTTTTTCCGGATGCGCCAGCATGGCATTGTAACGGGCAATAATATGCAATACGTTTAAAATTTGACGTTTATATTCGTGAATCCGTTTCACTTGAACGTCAAATAACGCATGGGGATCAAGATCAATGTCTAGTGTTTTCTTCACATAATTTGCCAATTTCACTTTATTCGCAAATTTAATATCCGCAATGGCGTGTTTAAAATCTGCCTCATGCGCGTATTGCTTTAATTTTTCGATCTGACTTAAATCACAACGCCAATCAGAACCGATGTATTTATCAAACAACGACGCTAATTGTGGATTTGCCACAGCAAGCCAACGACGCGGGGTGATCCCATTAGTCACGTTAGTGAAACGTTCCGGATAAATACGAGCGAAATCTGCAAAAGTCGATGTCACCATTAAATCAGAATGAATTGCCGCAACACCGTTGACTTTATGTGATCCCACCACGGATAACCACCCCATGCGCACTTTGCGCTGATACCCTTCTTCGATTAAAGAAACGCGACGAATGAAATCCAGGTCGGTAGTGATGTAGGTTTTGACGTATTCCAAGAAATGATCGTTAATTTCAAAAATCATCTGTAAATGACGCGGTAAGATTTTCGCCATCATTTCCACCGGCCAGGTTTCCAAGGCTTCAGACATCAAGGTGTGACATGTATAAGAGAAAATACGACGGGTCATATCCCAGGCTTTCTGCCATGAAAAGCCTTCTTCATCAATTAAAATACGCATCAATTCCGGAATCGCTAATGCCGGATGGGTATCATTTAAATGAATTGCCACTTTATCCGCTAAATTTTCCAAGCTGCTATGTGTGCGTTTATGACGGCGGATAATGTCTTGCAATGACGCAGAAACCAAGAAATATTCTTGACGCAAACGTAATTCACGACCGTTCCAAGTGGAATCATCCGGATAAAGCACTCGGGAAAGATTCTTAATGGAAGCACGGCTTTCCACCGCCGCAATGTGTTGACCGCGGTTAAAATCTTCTAAGTTAAACAGTTCGCCGGCATGAGCAGCCCACAAACGTAATGTAGCGGCAGAGTCATTTTGATAGCCCGGAATCACTTGGTCATAAGCAAGTGCGGTCACTTCTTCGCCTTTATTCCAGATACATTTTTTGCCCTCAAAATGAATATTACCGCCGAAAGAAACAGTAAAACGTTTAGACGGACGAATAAATTCCCAAGGCGCGCCTTTTTCTAACCACGCATCCGGACGTTCAACTTGTTGTCCGTCTTCAATTTTTTGACGGAACATTCCGTATTCATAACGAATACCGTAGCCCATGCCCGGTAAGCCTAAGGTGGCAATAGAATCCATGAAACAGGCGGCTAAACGACCCAACCCACCGTTACCTAAGCCCGGATCCACTTCTTTTTCAATAATTTCTTCTAGATCAACGTTTAATTCGGAAAGGGCTTCTTTGGCGATGTCGTACAATCCTTCTGCAATCATGGCATTGGATAACGTACGACCAATCAGAAATTCCATTGATAAATAATACA
>CAUPZK010000018.1:0-43289 GCA_963515835.1 uncultured Aggregatibacter sp. | reverse complement strand
CATTCACGGTGCCGCGTAGCATTAACACTAACCAGAACAAGATACCGCCAAATTTCACGGCTTGCCAGAAACGACCTAGGTCAATGAATTCATAACCTTGGTGACCGAATAAGAAGCTCCATTCTTCAGGGATGATGTGCGCGATGGCCAAATAGCTACCGGTGAAGGAGCCAACAACCAAGACGACTAACGCCCAGAAGAGAATATCTACACCAAGTTTTTGGTATTTCGGATCTTTACCGCCGTTGATAATCGGCGCAAGGAATAAACCACCGGCCAAGAATGCCATGGCGATCCAGAATAATGCCGCTTGAATATGCCAAGTACGCACCAAGGAGTATGGAAGATATTGGGAAATATCTAAACCATAGAATTCCTGACCTTCAACCGTGTAGTGTGCAACAACGGCACCTAAATTCACTTGTACGAAGAAAAGCGCAAGTACGGTAAATAAATATTTACCTAAGGCTTTTTGTGATGGCGTTAATTGCAATTTGGTTAACGGGTCAACTTCCGGTGCAACAGGATCTTTTTCATCTTCACGACGTTTAAATGACCAAATCCACACCACAAAACCGATACCGGCAATAAGGAAAACAACGCTCGCGATAGACCAAATGACGTTTTCTGGTGTTGGCACGTTATTGATTAACGGCTCATGCGGCCAGTTGTTGGTGTACGTCGCATGGGTATTAGGACGTTCTGCAGAGGCAGTCCATGCTGTCCAGAAGAAGAATTTCGCTAAATCTTTACGCGCTTCCAAGCTTGGCAACGTATTGTCTTTCATGGCGAAGTGTTCACGCGTTACTTTGCTCGCAGGATCATCACCATATAAAGAAATATAGTATTGCGCCGTTTTATCCATGGCGGCTAGACGATTAGCGGAAAGCACAACAGTGCCGTTTTCGTCAACTTTACTGCCGCGATATTCTTTAGTTAAACGGCTTTTTAAGAGGGTTTGTTGGTCATCATTTAAGTCGGCAAAGTTTTTACCGTACTCTTGATTTGCAACAATATCTAACCAGTTGGTTAACTCGCGATGTAACCAGTCAGCAGTCCAGTCCGGTGCTTGGTAGGCACCATGGCCCCAAACAGAACCCAATTGCATACCACCGGTTGTTTGCCATGCGGTTTGCCCGTGTAAAATATCGTCATGTGTAATCACCGGTTCGCCTTTTTCCGTCACATATTGTTTTGGAATCGGTGGCGCTTCACGGTAGATTTCAAATCCGTAGTAACCGAGAATAGAGAATGCCCCTATTAATACGGCGACTAACAGGTACCAGAACTTTTTGTACTGTCCCATTTGATCACTCCTTGAGAAAATGAAATATTGATAACTTAATAATTTGTGTCAGACACATTGAGATTTTACGATTCAAGTAAAATACCTGACTAATTATATCGGATTTAAAAAGGCGATATATTACCTAATAGTAGGTAAATGTTATAGAGTGGGGATGCGTATAAATTGAGAAATGTGATTTAGATAGGAATAATGTTAAGAGAATCAAAAAGATAAGGGCGGAAGCTCCGCCCTATTTTATGTTTAAAAATGACCGCACTTTTAGCGTCTTGAGTCAAATTCGGCTAAAGCTTCATCAAATTGTTCCATCACTTTCGGATGCACAGGTGCAAACACGGAAGAAGTAATGGTGATGAAAGAACACACCAAGAAACCTGGGACGATTTCATAGAGGTGAGACAAATCTTCCCAGCCCAAGTATTTCATTAGTGGACTCCAGACCACCACGGTGATAGCGCCGGATAACATTCCCCATAATGCTGCTTTGGAGCTAATATTACGGTTGAACAGGGAAAGAATCACCACTGGACCGAAGGCGGCACCAAAACCAGCCCACGCATAAGAAACCAAGCCCATTACTTTGGAGTTTGGATCTTGTGCGATAGCGATGGCAACCACAGAGATTAACAATACCATTAAACGACCTACCCAGACCAATTCAAGGCTGGAAGCGCCTTTACGGAAGAAACCTTTATAGAAATCCTCCGTAATTGCGGCGGAACACATTAATAATTGAGCGGACAGGGTACTCATTACCGCTGCTAAGATCGCAGATAAAACGATGCCGACAATCCAAGGGTTAAACATGGCTTTACTTAACTCAATGAAAACCGCTTCTGCATTGTATAGTTCAATATTTTGGGTGGTGAAATAGGCCAATCCGAAATAGCCCACTGCAACGGCGCCGCCAAGGCAGAGGAACATCCAAGAAATTCCGATTCGACGGGCTTTTTCGAGAGAGGCCACAGAGTCTGCCGCCATGAAACGGGCAAGAATGTGTGGTTGTCCGAAATAACCCAAGCCCCAAGCCAATGCAGAGATAACACCGATACCGGAAACATTGTGCAGCCAGTTGCTGTAAGGAATGCCGGTGACAGCAGATTTCGCTTCCAAAGACATTGTGATTTCATCCCAGCTGATGTTGAGCAATACCATGACAGGTGCCAAAATCAAGGCGAAAATCATTAATGAGGCTTGGATGGTGTCGCTCCATGAAACAGCTAAATAGCCACCGATAAAGGTATACGTAATGGTCGCTAATGCCCCTAACCAAAGTGCGGTGGAATATTCCAAGCCCAATAAACTTTGGAATAACTTCGCTCCCGCTACCACGCCGGAAGCGCAGTAGATGGTGAAGAAGAAGAGAATAATGCCTGAAGAAATAATCTTTAATGCTTTTTTCTGACGCGGAAAACGTTGTGCAAAAAATTCCGGTAAGGTCAGCGCATTGCTATATTTCTCAGTGAAAATCCGCAAGCGTCCTGCCACAACGCGATAGTTCAGATAGGCGCCAACGGTTAATCCGACAGCAATCCATGCCTCGGAAAGGCCTGATAAGAAAATCGCGCCGGGTAACCCCATTAATAGCCAACCGGACATATCGGAAGCACCGGCCGACATGGCGGTCACGAAACTTCCCATTTTTCGACCACCCAAAATGTAATCATCAAAATTTTTGGTGGAACGATAGGCGTATAACCCAATGCCTAAAATAATTGCCAAATAGAGGCCAAAGGTGATGTAGATTTGCATAAAACACTCCTTTTATTCTTCTTGAGAGGACATTAATGAGGTGTTCCCACCTGCCGCAGTGGTGTTATAACTGCGAGAAAACTCATCATACAATGGCAATAAATCTTGGGTATTTTGCCAGTCGTAACATTTGAAAATAGCTTGACTGTTTTCAGCCAACCATTGACGTTTAGCTTTATCAAGTGCGGTCAAATAAATACCTTTTTGACAGTGACCTAACTTCGTATCAACACGAATGCCCGGTTTGGCTTTGGAGGCTAATGGATGATGTGGTTCCACCAAAATGCTAAAACCTTTGGCAAGCAATTTTTCTGCCGCTTTTTCTGCTGCCGCTAAGTCGCCGTTGAGAATGGCTACTTCACAAGGCAGATAAGCTAAGGAGTTGTGTTCACCGGTAATACTTTCTAATACCGGTTTGGTTGTGCCTAGCGTATTTTCATCGCCAAATTGGCTGTAATAGCGAGGCGTACGGGTTAAACGTTGCAAATAGAACTCACCGCCGGCTTTCGGCCCGGTGCCGGATAATCCGTGTCCACCGAACGGTTGAACACCAACCACCGCACCTACAATATTACGGTTAATATAGAAGTTACCGCAGTTTAAGTGGCGTTCTACAATATCCATATGTTTGCGGATACGGGTATGGCAACCACCGGTCAGCGCATAGCCTTTTTCATTTACCGCTTTGAGGACATTGAGTAAGTTATCTTTTTTATAACGTACGATGTGTAGAATCGGACCGAAGACTTCGCGTTGCACTTGATCGAGGTTATCCAACAGATACACACTCGGCGCCACGAAATGCCCTTGGGTCGGTGTATCGATTTCCGCATAAGCACGGGCGACTTTACGCATGGCTGCCTTGTGGTTTTCTAGATTTTGTTTAGCTTCTTCATCAATCACAGGACCGATGTCGGTTTCCAATAAACGTGGATCGCCTAAACTTAATTCTTTAATGGCTTCCGTGATCATTTTGTAATAATGATCTGCCACATCTTCTTGTAATAATAAGATGCGTAATGCGGAACAACGTTGACCTGCCGAGTCAAAGGCGGAGCTAAGAACATCGGCAACGACTTGTTCCGGTAAGGCTGAAGAGTCAACGACAAGGACGTTTTGACCGCCGGTTTCCGCAATCAACACTGGATCGTTATCTGCGAGTGTCAGACGCTGCTCAATGAGTTTGGCTACTTCTGTTGAGCCGGTAAATACGACGCTATCAAAAGCTTGTTGGACTAACGCAGCCCCTAAATCTCCCGCCCCTAACACCAGTTGTAGGGTTTCTCTCGGGATACCGGCTTTGTATAAGAGTTTCACGGCGGCATACGCAATTAATGAGGTTTGTTCAGCCGGTTTTGCAATCACTGCATTGCCCGCCGCTAAAGAGGCGGCAATTTGGCCGGTGAAGATGGCTAACGGGAAGTTCCATGGAGAAATACAAAGCACTTTTCCACGAGGCTCGGCAAGGTGATTTTGTGCTGCCAGTTGTTCTAATTGAACAGCGTAATAGCGTAAGAAATCCACGGCTTCACGCAATTCGGCAATGGCATTTGGCAAGGTTTTGCCCGCTTCAACCACAGCGAGTTTCATCAATAAGCCGAAATGTTCTTCATATAAGTCGGCGGCATT
Source organism: uncultured Aggregatibacter sp. (assembly GCA_963515835.1). Classification (GTDB taxonomy): domain Bacteria; phylum Pseudomonadota; class Gammaproteobacteria; order Enterobacterales; family Pasteurellaceae; genus Aggregatibacter. The sequence continues at coordinate 38,602 of CAUPZK010000018.1, read as the reverse complement.
ACGTAAAACGTTGGCTTTTTCCACAGCACTTTTGGCTTTCCATTGCGTATTGTCGGCAGCAGCAAACGCTTTTTCCGCTTGATTCACGGCTAAAAAGGCCACTTCTGCAACCGTTTCATTGAGGTTGGCCGGATTGGTGACTTGATGTGCCGGTGCATTTTCAGCATTGTCAAACGCAACCAAAGAGGTAGCGTTTTCGATGGTTGCCACATTCAGCGCTTGTTCTAATCTTGCTAATTCCAATTCATTGCTCAGATCGAAACCGGCGGAGTTTTTACGGTTTTTAAATAATTCTAACGGTTTGAGAACCGACTTATTCGGCTCGCCATGAGATTTTGCATAAAGCTTCCATGGTGGTGTCACAAGTTGTTCGACCGGAATGTTTTCATCAACCAGCTGGTGAACGAAAGAGGAGTTTGCACCGTTTTCTAAGAGGCGGCGGACTAAATAGGCTAACAAGGTAGCGTGTGTACCCACCGGAGCATAGACACGCACTTGTCGATTCAGATTGTCTTTCCCCACAATATTGTCATAAAGAGATTCCCCCATGCCGTGTAGGCATTGGAATTCAAAGTTTTTACCTTGGCCTAATTCGTGAATCGTGCACATGGTTTGCACGTTATGGGTGGCAAATTGCGGATAAATGACATCTTGTGCAGCAAATAATTTTTTCGCACAAGCAATATAAGAAATATCGGTGTGATTTTTACGTGTGTAAAGTGGGAAACCGTCCAAACCATCTGCTTGTGCCCATTTGATCTCGCTGTCCCAATAAGCGCCTTTAACAAGACGAATCATCAAATAGCCTTGTTTTTCTCGAGCTAAATTAATCAAATAATCCAACACAAATGGACAACGTTTGGAGTACGCCTGCACCACGAAACCAATGCCTTTGTAGCCTTGTAATTCCGGTTCATCTAATAATTTTTCCACAAGATCGAGGGAAAGCTCTAAACGGTTGGCCTCTTCCGCATCAATATTGATACTGATGTTGTATTTCTTCGCTAATAAGAAGAGTTCTTTTAAGCGCGGATAAAGTTCGTTTAGGGTACGATCGTACTTGGAGCGGCTATATTTAGGGTGAATTGCAGAAAGCTTGACGGAAACACTGTTGCCGTTATAAATGGTTCTGCCGGCTGCGTCTTTGCCCACTTCTTCAATGGCGTGTAAATAGTCATTGAAATAGCGTTGTGCATCGGCTTCTGTCATGGCAGCTTCGCCCAACATATCAAAAGAGAAGGTAAACCCTTTTTCGTAACGTGGTTTGATGTTTTGCAACGCCTCTTGCATGGTCACGCCGGTAACGAACTGTTTACCCAAAATCTGCATAGATTTGATAATTGCCATACGCATAATAGGCGCAGACAAACGGGAGAAACTACGGGTGAGCGCATTCGATAAACTGTTTTCATCCAAGCTTTCACTGATTTTTTTACCAAAGAGTAGGCCGTAACTGGCTGCATTGATAAAGAACGAATTGGAATTGCCAATGTGAGATTTCCAGTTCCCTTCTTGCAATTTCTCATAAATTAAGTCATCGCGGGTTTGTGCATCAGGAATACGTAACAAGGCTTCAGCCAAGCACATTAACGCGACCCCTTCTTCACTGCTTAATGAAAACTCTTGCATTAAGGCATCTGCGCCATATTGTTTTTGTTTCAGTTGGCGTAATTTTTTAATTAACTTAATAGCATTGTCTGTGATGCGTTGTTCTTGTTCTGGAGAAAAATCTAATGTTTTCACTAAAGAATCGACCGCACTTTTCTCATCTAAACGATAGTTTGCAGTGATCGCTTGGCGAATAGGGCTATATTGTTTTGATAGTGTGAATTGCATGAGAAAACCTCCTTTTGTTATATAATTGTTAACAAAATATAGATGGCGTGTTTATTAGTAAATGACTTTTTTGGTGTTCTGTGATTGAAGTCACATAAAAAATAAGGTTTTGTTGTTCGTAATATGTACGAATTGAATGTTTTATATACTGAAAGAGAAGCTGGAAATAAAAAAACTCCCTACAGTGAGGGAGTTTTTTATTCGTGATGGGAGATTATAGATTGCACACGGCAAATAACACGATAATGCTATAAAGTGTTGCCAAACCGTAGAAAATAAATCCGCCGGCCGGTACATGAACTTTAATATCATGCATACCGTGATGAACGCGGTGTAAGCCTCCCCACATTGGGAAAATTGTAAGAACGAGAATAACTAATTTCCCTAGCCAATGGTGTGCAAAGGCAATGATATTCTCCGGACTAATGATACCGAAAGGCAATAGGAAGCCGAGAATAAGAATTAACACAGGGAAAGCCAAAGCACTTACCATGCCACCCGCACTGAACATTAACCAGACAGGTGGTTCGTTTGAACGTTTTGGATTTTGATTAACCATGACTTCCCCCTAGATAAATACTAATACTAAAGCCAATACGGTGACGGCGACAAACGCGCCACGTAAAGCATTTTTAATGAGTTTTGCCGGCAAACCGGTAGTACCCGACATCACTTCGCCTGTCATATCAAATAATGTGACAGCATGGAGCAATAAAGCGGCCAATGAAATGATGTTAAGAATAACAACAAGTGGATTTTGTAAGAATGGGATGAAATTCATGACAAAACCATCTGCTTTGCCTAAACAAATCACACCGTAAAGCAATACTAAGCTAAACCAAACGGTTGGAACGGCAGTCGCTTCACGTAGCATGTAGAATTTGTAGAAATCCCAACTTTTCCACCAAGTTGGGGTGATTTCACGAACGTATTTTTTACGTTTACTTACTGTTGTAGTCATAATCTTTCCCCTTACGCCTTCGGTTTAAGCATGGAAATGAGATAATCTTTGGCACTTTCTAATTTGCCTTGGTTAATGGCGGTTGCCGGGCCTACATGTTTTGGACACACTTCGGAACAGGCTCCTACGAAGGTACAAGACCAAACGCCATTTTCACCATTCATGATTTTCATCCGTTCTGCTTTACCGTGGTCGCGGTTATCTAAGTTATAACGATGACCTAAGGTTAATACGGCTGGACCAACGAATTCCGGGTTTAAACCGAATTGTGGACAGGCGGCATAACATAAACCACAGTTGATACACATGGAGAATTGGCGATATTTTTCCAATTGTGCCGGGGTTTGTTTGGTACGGCTTTTCGCTAATTCTTTCGATGGATGTGGTTTACCATCTAACTCAGGCGCTTTGTTACCAATCACATAAGGTTTGATGGCTTCTAAGCTTTCGATGAAGTGGCTCAAGTCCACGATCAAGTCGCGTTCAATCGGGAAGTTTGCTAAGGCTTCAATACGCATGTGACCGCTATAGTCACGCAAGAAGGTTTTACATGCCAATTTTGGAATGTTATTTACCATCATGCCGCAAGAACCGCAGATCGCCATACGGCATGACCAGCGATAAGAAAGTTCCGGTTCAAGCTTATCTTTAATGTAACCTAAAGCATCAAGTAAGGATGTTTGGCTGTCATAAGGTACTTGATAGGTTTTTAAGTGCGGTTCCTTATCAACTTCAGGATTATAACGTAGAACTTCAACGTTCATGATTGATTGTTCGGCCATATTATTACTCCTTACCCGCTTGAGCTTGTTCTTTTGCTTTGGCAGCTGCTTCTGCAGCTTCTGCTTCTGCACCGTAAACACGTTTTGCCGGTTGTGATTTAGTGATTTTCACCGGGCTGTATTCAATGCGTGGTGCACCGTTTTCGTTATAGAACGCCAAGGTATGTTTCAAGTAGTTCACATCATCACGTTCGGTGTAATCCAAACGTTGGTGCGCACCACGAGACTCTTTACGTTCAATCGCAGAGTTCGCAATAGATTGTGCCACGTCCAAAATGTAACCCAATTCAACGGTATACAATAAGTTTGTATTAAATACGCTAGAACGGTCAGTAATACGAATGTGTTTGTAACGTTCTTTGAGTTCTGCAATTTTATCAACAGCTTGTTGCATACTTTCTTGGGTACGATAGATACCGCAACCTTCTTCCATGGCTTGACCCATTTCGTCACGAATTTCAGACCAAGACTCAGTACCTTCCTGGTTATAGAGATCAGTCAAACGTTTTACAATGTCTTGTGCTTGTGCATCAAGTGCGGCTTGGTTCGCCGGTGTGGCTTCAATTGCGCGTTGTGCAGCATATTCACCCGCAACACGACCTAATACCACTAATTCAGCTAGGGAGTTAGAACCTAAACGATTCGCACCGTGTAAACCGGAAGAAGCACATTCACCTACCGCAAATAAACCTTTAATGCGGGTTTCGCTGTTGAAGTCAACTTCGATACCACCCATGGTGTAGTGAACTACCGGGCGTACAGGAATTGGCGCTTGTGCCGGATCGACACCTTCATAAGCTTTCGCTAATTCACAAATGAATGGTAAACGTTCGTGTAAGTATTTTTCACCAAGATGACGTAAATCTAAGTGCACCACATCAACGCCTTTGGCTGTTTTTAAGGTGTTACCTTTACGCCATTCTTGCCAGAACGCTTGAGATACTTTGTCACGAGGGCCTAATTCCATGTATTTGTTTTCCGGTTTGCCGATTGGTGTTTCCGGCCCCAAACCGTAGTCTTGTAAATAGCGATAGCCGTCTTTATTGACTAAGATACCGCCTTCACCACGACAACCTTCGGTCATTAAGATACCGGTATTTGGTAAGCCGGTCGGGTGATATTGAACGAATTCCATATCACGTAACGGTACGCCATGACGATAAGCCATTGATAAACCGTCACCGGTAACAATACCGCCGTTAGTGTTGAAACGGAATGCACGGCAACCACCACCTGTAGCGATAACAACGGCGTTAGCATTAATTTGTACTAAAGAGCCTTCCATCATGTTCATGGCAACCATACCACGTGCATGACCGTCATCTACTAAAATGTCTAATACAAAGTGTTCATCGAAACGAATGATTTGTGGGTATTGAATGGAGGTTTGGAATAACGTGTGAAGTAAGTGGAAACCGGTTTTATCGGCAGCGAACCAAGTACGCTCGATTTTCATCCCACCGAAACGGCGTACGTTTACATCGCCATCGGTTTTACGGCTCCATGGACAACCCCAGCGTTCAAGTTGGGTCATTTCTACCGGGGAGTGTTCCACGAAATATTCCACAACATCTTGCTCACACAACCAGTCTCCACCGGCAACAGTATCGTGGAAATGTTTATCGTAGGAGTCTTCTTCTTTAATGACTGCCGCAGCACCACCTTCAGCCGCAACAGTATGACTGCGCATTGGGTAAACTTTTGATACTAAAGCAATTTTAAGATTTGGATTAGCTTGGGCTGCAGCAATCGCCGCACGTAAACCACCGCCACCTGCGCCAACAATGGCGATATCGACGTTAACAGTTTGCACGATATTCCTCCAAGTAAAGGGATGATAATAAAAACACCAAATAGATTTTTGGTACTGTTAGGGTGAAGTCATTTTGCCATTATTTTTTGTGATTAGAACCTTTTTTCTCAAACTTTGTCGTGATTTCGTGATCTACCTCAAAAAAGTTAACAAACAGAACCAGTTGTTTACATTTTGTCTTATTGTTAACAAGTCATTAACGTTGGGTTAACTAAAAAGTGCATAAAAGTGCGGTGGAAAAAGGATTCATTTATGAATTTTGATTCACTTGTTTTAGAATAAGTCGCAAATTTTTCAAATTATCTTCAGCAAAGGCATATTTATGTTTGAACAAGAAGCATGGCAACCAACAGCATCTATCAAAAACTTACTTGACCGTGCAAAATTAATTGCAGAAATTCGTCGATTTTTTACTGATCGCGGTTTGTTGGAAGTGGAAACGCCGGTGTTAAGCGAATTTGGCGTGACAGATCTTCATCTTGCCACATTCAGCACTGAATTTGTTTCTCCTTTCGGAGAGCAATCTAAAACATTGTGGCTTTCCACCAGTCCGGAATATCACATGAAGCGTTTATTGGCCGCCGGCAGTGGTCCGATATTTCAAATTGGCAAAGTGTTTCGTAACGAAGAAGCGGGCAATCGCCATAATCCGGAGTTTACGATGTTGGAGTGGTATCGACCACACTTTGATATGTACCGCTTAATCAATGAAGTAGATGATTTATTACAACAAATATTGGAATGTCCGCCGGCAGAAAGCATGAGTTATCAGTTCGCTTTTCAACAATATGTCGGATTGGATCCGTTGTCGGCGGAATTATCCGAACTTGTGGAAAAAGCGAAAAAATATCAGTTGGTTGATGCTGAAAAAGAGAATCGCGATACGTTGTTGCAATTTCTTTTCAGTGCGGTGGTGGAACCACAAATTGGGCATGACAGCCCAGTCGTGGTATATCATTTCCCGGCAAGTCAAGCGGCGTTGGCACAAATTAGCTCGGAGGATCTGCGCGTTGCAGAGCGTTTTGAGTTTTATTACAAAGGGCTAGAGCTTGCTAATGGGTTCCATGAATTGGCGGATGTACGGGAACAATTACATCGATTCGAGTTGGATAATCGTCAACGGGAAAAAGCCGGTCTTCCGGTGCGTGATATTGATAAACGTTTGTTGGGGGCGTTACAAGCCGGAATCCCGGATTGTTCGGGCGTCGCTCTCGGTGTGGATCGCTTGCTCATGATTGCCATGGGCGCAGAGAGTATTAAAGAGGTGATTTCCTTTGCGATAGACAATGCGTAAAGTGCGGTCATAAATGGCGATATTTTTTTAATGCTAAAAGTGCGGTCGAAAAATAAAATGTTTTTTATGACCGCACTTTTGTTTACTTCAAAATAAACATGGGTGTTTGGCTAATCGGATCGCGGTGTATTACCACCTCTAAATCAAACACCTCTTTTAATAGCCGCTCTGTCATCACTTCGTCAGGCGTCCCTTGGGCCATAAGGTTACCGTCTTTGAGAACGATTAAATAATCACAATAACGACAAGCCTGATTTAAATCATGGAGTACCGTAATGACGGTTTTTCCGTTTTGTTGCATTTGACGCATCATGCCCATGAGTTCCGCCTGTCGGTTGAGATCCAAATAAGTGGTTGGTTCATCCAACAGAACAAGCTCTGCATCTTGCGCTAATGTCATTGCTAAGAAAACCCGTTGTTGTTGCCCACCGGATAAATCCGATACCAAATGTTCCGCCAGTTCAGTTGTGTGGGTTTGTTCCATAGCCCAAGCCACTAATTGCTCATCTTTATCACTCAATTTGCCCCACAAATTTAAATAAGGCGAACGGCCGTAAGCAATTAATTCGCGTACTTTAATGCCTTCCGGCACCAAATGTTGTTGTGGCAAGAACGCTAATTGTTTGGCGTATTCTTTGGGGGTGCTTTGCCAAATATCTTTGCCTTTGTGAGTAATTGTGCCTAGGCGAGGCTTGAGCAAACGAGCCACGGCTTTCAGTGTTGTGGATTTGCCACATCCGTTCGGGCCAATTAAGGCAATAATTTGATTGCTCGGAAAGGTGAGAGATAAATCCCGTACGATAGTTTTATCTTGATAGCCTAATTGTAACTTATTGATTTCAATGCTCATTATTTCGTTCTCATCAATAAATAGAAGAAGTAAGGGGCGCCGATAATGGCGGTGAGAATACCGGCGGGCAGTTCTGTCGGCGGATCGATAACCCGCGCTAAAATATCGGAAATTTGTAACAACAGCGTGCCGATTAGCATGGCCGCCGGCAATAATGTGCGGTGACGTCCACCGACCAATTTGCGTGCTAAGTGCGGTGCAACTAAACCGAGAAATGCGATGGGGCCACAAATGGCGACAGCTGTGGTGGAAAGCGCAACAGCCAACACTAATACCAAGATCTGCGTTTTATTTATGCTTACTCCCAGGGTGGCCGCTTTGTTTTCACCTAAACCTAAAGTGTCCAAATCTCGACAGAAAATAAACGGTAACGGTAATAACACCAACAACCAAGGCAAAACGACATTGACATAAGCCCAACTTCTGCCCCACAAACTTCCGGTTAGCCAAAGCATAGCCGTGTTGATTTCTACCGGATTGGTTAGCATTAAATAATGGCTGATTGCCGCCCATAGGGCAGAAAGCGCTACGCCGATAATGGCCATTTTGATCGGGCGGAAGTTAAAACCACATATCATCCATAACAAAATGAAAGACAGAACACCGCCGATAAAGGCGAAAATCGGTAGCCAGTAAAAGGCTAAATTCGGAAGGAAGATTAATACGGTAACGGCGACCAAACCGGCAGCGTTATTGATTCCTAAAATATCAGGAGAGGCCAACGGATTACGCACGACACTTTGCACCAATACCCCGGAAATGGCCAATGCACCGCCGATAATAATGGCCAGTAGCGCGCGTGGCAGACGGTATTCCATTAAAGTGAAATAGTTTTTATCGTCAGGGTGAAAGGCCTGGCTAATTTCATCAAAGGATAGCGTGTAAGTGCCGTATCGAATGCTTAATACAAATAATAGCGCGACCGTACAGAGTGCCGATAAGTAAAAGCCGATTGCACGGAATCCTGAATGAGAACGGCGCATTAGTGTTTTCCTCTGGCAAATAAGACAAAGATTGGCGCACCGATTAAGGCCAAAATGGCACCGGCAGGCACTTCACTTGGGAAATCAACAGCACGGGCAACGGTATCCGCTGCCAACATTAAAATGGCACCTAATAACATGGACATGGGTAATGATTTTCGTAGATCATAACCGATCCAATAACGCGCTAAGTGTGGAATTAACAAACCGATAAAGGCGACCGGGCCGGCTACGCTAACGGCTGAACCCACAATTAATAATGCTATGATATTGGCATACCAACGCAGACGGAACAGGTTAATTCCCAAGGATTGAGCGGATTCGTCGCTCAAATTGAGTAAATTTAAACGGCTGGCAAAGAAGAGGCAAAAGAGTGCGCTTGATAGCAGAAATGGCCAAATAGCGTGCCATTCGTTCCAACGGGCATGAGAAATGCCGCCGGCAAGCCAACTCATCACGCCAAAGGCGTGATCTTCCGACATAATTAAGACTAATTTGGTGAGGGCTGTACACAATAACGACACGGCAATCCCCGCCAAAATCACGCGACTGCGATCGCCGCTACTGTCTTTCCACGCGTTGCTAATCAACATTACAATCAACCAACTGATTCCACCGCCGATACTTGCCACCAAGGCAATGCTATAGCCTGATAATAAGGCCGGGCTAATGGCACTTGCAGTTACCATGGCCAAACTTGCGCCGGAATTAACGCTTAATAGCGTTGGTGAGGCTAGTGGGTTGCGGGTGATGGTCTGTAATAATGCCCCAGCTACCGCCAAATTGGCGCCTAATGCGATCGCCACTAACGCCCGCGGAAAGCGTAAATCGACCACGGTGATCTTGGCCAATTCATCGCCATTGGGGAGAAAGGCGTTTAGCGCATCGAATGGTGAAATTTCAATAGGGTAGTATAAAAACAGGCTTCCCCACAACAGGAAAGCCAGTCCTAGCAGGGGAAAACCCCAACGAAAAACTGTGCCAAACATTATTTTTGATTAACGAATTGTTCAACTTGTTTTGCCATGATCTCACTAGCCGTAATGCCGCGTCCGCGCGCCCACATATCGGCATTGACGCTAAATACATGCTTGGCTTTTACGGCAGGAATGGCTTGCCATAAAGGTTCTGCCTCCCATTTGCGGGCGATACTTTCTTGACGATAGTGGGCGATAAACATATAGTCCGGTTTTTCCATCACGAGTTGCTCAAGATTGATTTCAGCAAAGGCTTGAGTGGCGTTGGGTAATTTTGGCGAGTTAAAACCCAGAACACCAAGGAAGCTGGCAACATAACCACTGTCATTTTGTAAATTGAATTTATCTTCGCGAGAGGTGCCGAAAATCCCTTTTTTGCCTTTCACATTGATATTTTGCGCAATGCTTTCGATAATTTTATTGTGTTTATCAATTTGCAATTTCATTTCACTGCCTTTACCGACAACATCGCCGATTTTTTGTGCCGTATCAAGATTCTCCTGATAGCTTTCATGGCGGGAGTCAAACATCATGGTCGGGGCGATTTTTTTTAATTCTTCATACACTGCTGTGTGACGAGAAGGATCCGCGATAATTAAATCGGGTTTTAATGCGGCAATCGCTTCAAGACTGGGTTGCGAACGGGTACCGACAGATTCCCAAGGTTGAATCTTATCGCGCACTTCCTGCAAAATACGGGTTTTATCGTTGTCATCGGCAACGCCGACCGGGCTAACACCAACTTGAGCAAGGGCATCAACGAAAGAATATTCTAACGCGACAATGCGACTTGGGGTTTTATCTATAGTGAATTCACCTTTAGCATCTGTGACTGTCACAGCACTTGCCGTCACAGAAGCCATAAAGAAAAGAGAAGTAAGGGTTGCATTGACGAATTTTTTCATTTCCGATTCCTCTGTCATTATAAAAACATAAGTGTAATGGGGTAAATTATACACAGGGCTCGGTATTGAGAATAGTTCTTTTTTAATGTCCGACCAGGTCGATAATTATCACTTCCGATTGCGACCCTAATCGCATCGGCACGCCCCAAAAGCCATAACCTGATGTGACAAAAAAATGCCCTTGATTGATTTTTTCATAGCCGTAACTTAAGCGATAAATCAGTTTTACAACAAAATTTGCCGGGAAAATTTGTCCATTATGGGCATGACCGGAAAGCTGAATATCAATCGGCAAATTGGCGTGTTGTTCAATCTCTGTTGGACGATGATCCATTAGAATCACTGGTAATGCAGTGTTGACGCCTTTCAGTAACTGCGCCGTCGTTGGTCTGTTTTTCACGAGGTCGTCATTGCGCCCAATGAGGGTAAAACGTCCATCAATCACGACACTTTCATCCATCACGGGAATGATCCCTGCCTTGCGCATTTCCGCTTCAATGCGTTGTTGATCGCCAAAGAAATCATGGTTTCCCAGTGTGGCATACACGCCAAGTGGGGCTTGCAGGTTGGCAAAGTGCGGTTGCATTTTTTCTGCTAAATAGGCGTTGACGTTATCATCCATAATGTCGCCGGGGAGCAAAATAATATCCACTTTTTCCTGCCGCATGATGTCAGCTAACGTATCTAACTGTGTTGAGCCAAACAAACGCCCTAAATGCAAATCGCTTGCCATACCAATGCGTAAAGGTTGCATAGGTTTATCTAATTTCACTTGAAAATGGCGAATGGTCGGGACATAAGCGTTGTAACAGGCGGTGGCGATAAAACTGAGAAAAATCACAGGATAAAGCCATTTTATTTGATTACGCCATTGTTTACGGAGCAGGTAAAGGAAAGCCACAATCAGGCTGCTAAATGTTGAAAATAACAATAAGGTGAGAAGCAAGGCACTGACGCGAAAACTTTCGGCATACAGACGCAAAGGGGCGGTTGCAATCAGAGCATTAAAGAACAAAAAAAGGGTGAGGGTCAGCTTGGTGCGCATTTGGGGGCTGAGATTAAACAGCCAGCCGAGTGTACGACTAAAACCGAATAACATAAATTGTAAGGCCAGCACGGCAATGGCCATGGTGATGTAGTGTCGGGTTTCCATAATTTTTCTGCTAAAAGTGCGGTTGTTTTATTGTGCGTTTATCTTCAAAAAGCAGTGCTTTTTTATCAGAAGAGGAGAGGGCTCGGATAATAATATGGATAAAGGCGCCGCGCAATGGCAGGGTAAATTGATCGTTCCCAATCGGCAATTTTTTCGCTAAAATGCCCACACTTTTTTTACTCAACTTTTTAATAACGGAAGAAAATTTATGTTCGGAAAAGGCGGTTTGGGCAACTTGATGAAACAAGCCCAGCAAATGCAAGATCGTATGCAAAAAATGCAAGAAGAAATTGCACAATTAGAAGTGACCGGCGAGTCAGGCGCAGGGCTAGTGAAAATCACGATTAACGGTGCGCATAACTGCCGTCGTATTGACATTGATCCTTCTTTAATGGAAGACGACAAAGAAATGCTGGAAGACTTAATCGCCGCGGCATTTAATGATGCAGTACGCCGTGCTGAAGAGTTACAAAAAGAAAAAATGGCGTCTGTTACCGCCGGCATGCCATTGCCGCCAGGCTTCAAAATGCCATTCTAAAAATCGTCCGTAAAACTTACCGCACTTTATCTCTAAAGTGCGGTTTATTTTTTTAGTCAATTCACCGAGAACCTTATGCAAACCAGTCCCTTGTTAGAAAATTTGATCGAAAGCTTACGTGTATTACCGGGCGTTGGCCCTAAATCCGCACAACGTATGGCGTATCATTTATTGCAACGTAATCGTAGTGGCGGTATGCGTTTGGCACAAGGACTGACTGAAGCCATGTCAAAAATTGGGCATTGTGAGCATTGCCGTACTTTCACGGAAGAAGAGGTTTGCCATATTTGCAACAACCCTCGCCGTCAAAATTCAGGTTTGCTTTGTGTGGTGGAAATGCCGGCAGATATTCTTGCCATTGAGCAAACCGGGCAATTTTCCGGGCGTTATTTTGTGCTTATGGGGCATTTGTCGCCATTGGACGGCATTGGCCCACGAGAGATCGGCTTGGATTTATTGCAAAAGCGTTTACAAACAGAATCCTTCAAGGAAGTGATTTTGGCGACAAATCCCACTGTTGAAGGCGATGCCACAGCGAATTACATTGCAGAATTGTGTTTGCAACAAAACGTCAAAGTCAGCCGCATTGCCCACGGCATTCCGGTAGGCGGTGAATTGGAAATGGTGGATGGCACCACACTGACCCATTCTTTCTTAGGTCGCCGCGAAATCGGCTAATCTTTTCTCTCCTCTGCGTTTTCTTGTTTATGCGACTTTTTATAGCAGAAAAACCAAGCCTTGGGCGCGCGATTGCGGATGTTTTGCCGAAACCACATCAACGCGGTGATGGCTTTATCAAATGTGGCGATAATGACTGCGTGACGTGGTGTGTGGGGCATTTGCTGGAACAGGCAGAACCCGATGCCTATGATGCGCGTTTCAAACAATGGCGTTTAGAGGATTTGCCGATTGTGCCGCAAAAGTGGCAGTTGATTCCGAAAAAAGAAACCTATAAACAGCTAAAGACCGTTGAAAAGTTGGTGCAACAAGCGGACATCCTCGTCAACGCAGGTGACCCGGATCGTGAAGGGCAATTGCTGGTGGACGAAGTGTTCAGTTATCTCAATTTACCACCGGAAAAACGCAATGCTATTCAGCGTTGTTTAATCAGCGACTTGAACCCAAGTGCGGTAGAAAAAGCCATCAAAAAATTGCAACCTAACCGTGATTTTGTGCCCCTTGCCACCTCCGCGTTGGCACGTGCGCGCGCCGATTGGCTCTATGGCATTAACATGACACGGGCTTATACCATTCGAGGCAGACAGGCGGGTTATAATGGTGTGCTTTCTGTTGGGCGAGTGCAAACGCCCGTACTTGGCCTTATCGTACGCCGTGACTTAGAAATCGAGCATTTCCAACCGAAGGATTTCTTTGAGGTGTTGGCTTGGTTGCGTGACCCAAAAGAGGAAGAAACACCGAAGAAAGCTACCGCACTTTTTTCTGCGTTGTGGCAGCCAAGCAAAGCCTGTGAAGATTATCAGGACGAGGATGGGCGCGTATTATCTCATGCGTTGGCGGAAAATGTGGTGAAGCGCATTACCGACCAACCGGCGGAAGTGACGGATTATTCGGATAAACAGGAAAAAGAAACGGCACCGTTGCCCTATTCTTTGTCAGCGTTGCAAATTGATGCAGCCAAGCGGTTTGGGATGTCCGCGCAGGAAGTGCTGGATACCTGCCAACGTTTATATGAAATCCATAAATTGATTACTTACCCGCGTTCCGATTGCCGTTATTTGCCAAAAGAACATTTTGCGGATCGCATGGCGGTGATGAACGCCATTTCTACCCATTTAACCCCATTTCAGCCCTTGCCTGAAATTATCGATCCTGAACAAAAAAATCGTTGTTGGAATGATAAAAAAGTCGAAGCACATCATGCCATTATCCCAACAGCAAAGAACCGTCCGGTGAGTTTGAGTCCGGCGGAACAAAATATTTATTTTCTGATTGCCCGCCAATACCTGATGCAGTTCTGTCCTGACGCGGAATATCGTAAATGTAAAATCACCTTGAATATTGCCGGTGGGACTTTTGTGGCGCAGGCTCGCAATTTGCAAATTGCCGGCTGGAAACAGCTTTGGGGCAAAGAAGACAGCGACGATAAACAGCAAGACGCGTTACTGCCGGTTGTCAAAAAAGGGCAACTGTTGCATTGTGAAAAGGGCGAAATTATCAGTAAAAAAACGCAACCACCGAAACCCTTTACCGATGCAACCTTGCTTTCCGCCATGACGGGCATTGCCCGCTTCGTGCAAGACAAAGCGTTGAAAAAAATCTTGCGGGAAACCGATGGTTTAGGCACGGAAGCGACGCGTGCGGGCATTATTGAATTGTTGTTTAAGCGTGGTTTTCTCTATAAAAAAGGCCGTAATATTCACAGCACCGAGGCGGGGCGAATTTTAATTAATGCGTTGCCGGATGTGGCAACACAGCCTGATATGACGGCACATTGGGAGTCACAGCTTGATGGCATTAGCCGTAAACAGGCGAGTTATCAGCAATTTATGCAAAACCTCACACAGCTTTTGCCTGAATTATTGCATTACATTAATTTTTCCGCTTTACGTGAGTTGAGTCGGCATAATCCAGATGTGAACAAGACTGCGCCGAGAGCAAAGAAAAGTTAACGAGGTCTAAAAGTGCGGTCGTTTTTCAAAATGTTTTTTACTGATCGAATTTGCACCAAACAGCGTAAAAATACATAAAACAGCTTGCGGAGCGCCAAGATATCCGCTAATATCTGCGCCGTTATTTTTCATTAGAATTTGCTAAATCAGAGAAGATAAAATGTACTCAGCGTTGTTAATCATTTATTTGGTCGTTTCCATTGCCCTTATCGCTTTTATCCTGTTACAACAAGGTAAAGGTGCAGATGCAGGCGCATCTTTTGGTGGTGGCGCATCCGGTACCGTTTTTGGTTCTGCAGGTGCGGGTAACTTCCTTTCTAGAACAACAGCTGTTTTAGCGATCATCTTCTTTGTTATTAGTGTCGTTATTGGTAACATCAATTCGCACAAAAACAATGCAAAACAAGGTGCATTTGATGATTTATCCGGAACTGCTGAACAAATTCAGCAACAACAGCAAAAAGCACCGGCTGTGTTAGACACAAAAAATAGCGACATTCCTCAACAATAAAATTTATTGAATTAAGCTCTGGTGGTGGAATTGGTAGACACGCTATCTTGAGGGGGTAGTGACCGTAGGTCGTGCGAGTTCAAGTCTCGCCCAGAGCACCAACTTAGAAAGACCGCAATTTTGCGGTCTTTTTTATTTTCTTTTTCTTACGATCATCACCAAAAATAGAACCTAGCCTAAATGCTAGGCTTTCTTTTTCTCCCTTTCTAAAATTTCTTTTTTATACTGGTTTATCTATAATTGTAGTTGCAGTCACTGATTTTAATTGACTCTATTTTTATTTCATCTCAAAAAATCCTAATAATGGAATTTATCATGCAGAAAATATTTTTCACTGTTGTTGTACTTGTCTTGGTGCCATTTGCGGTTGCAAAATCAAATCATCATGAGGACTTCAATTGTGATGAGCGGAAGTACTGTAAGGAAATGCGTTCTTGTGCTGAAGCGAAATACCATCTTAATATCTGTGGAGAGGGGCATCTTGATCGGGATAAAGATGGGATTCCTTGTGAAAATGTTTGTCGTAGATAATAAAAAGCCTTGCTGATGAGCAAGGCTTTCTTTTGACTATTTAAGGTTGAGACGTTGTTTTTCTTAATAAAAGATACCCAATAACGGCAGATACTCCTGATCCCAATAAAATGCCTAAGCGAGATAGCGTATCAAAGCTGTTATATGCAGTTTCACCGAAAGCAAGACCTGCTAGGAACATCGACATGGTAAAACCGATGCCGCAGAGTATTGCAATAGCGAAAATTTGAGCGAAATTAACTCCTTGTGGTAACTGGGCAAGACGTAATTTGACCGATAGGTAGCTGAATAGAAATACGCCTAATGGTTTTCCGACGATTAATCCGAGTGCAATACCGAGAGTAAGAGGTGAATTGAGGCTGGATAAGCCCACGTTTTCTAAAGGAACTCCCGCGTTGGAAAAAGCAAATAACGGTAGAATTAAATAAGAGCACCAAGGTGCTAGAATATGTTCAAATTGGTGTAATGGGCTTGAACCGTTGCGACCTTGCATTGGAATGCAAAAGCCAATAATGACACCGGCAAGCGTAGCGTGTACGCCGGATTTTAATACGGATGCCCATAAAATTAAGCCAATGACCATATAGGCGCAGAGGGCGCTGACTTTAAAGCGATTCATGGTGACTAAAATACTGATGGTCACCATAGCGATAATTAGTGCCGGCGTGCTGATTTCATGTGAGTAGAAGATTGCAATGACGATAATGGCACCAAGGTCATCAATAATGGCAAGTGCCAATAAAAAGACTTTGAGTGGTAAAGGGATGCGTTTCCCTAAAAGAGCAACAATACCAATGGCAAAGGCAATATCTGTGGCCATAGGGATTGCCCAGCCGGAGTAAATTTCGGGTGTACCTTTAGCAACTATAAAATAGATTAATGCCGGTACCACCATCCCACCAATTGCCGCAATGGCAGGGAAAATCGCTTGTTGATAACTTGACAGTGAACCTTCTAACATTTCACGTTTGACTTCCATACCAACCAAAACGAAAAAGACTGCCATAAAGCCGTCATTGACCCACATTAATAAAGGTTTAGCAATGCTGAAAGCACCGAATTGAACGCTGACCGGTGTGTCGAGAAAATTAAAGTAATATTCGCTAAAAGAAGTGTTAGCAAACAGGATAGCCATTGAGGCAAAAAGTAATAATAGTATGCCACCTACAGCTTCTGATTGAAAAAATGTTTGAATGCGCCTAATCAATGTAAATACTCCCCAAAATAGATAAATAATTAAAAAATAAAATATAGATAAAGATCAAGAAAGTTACCTTAATTTGATGTTTTTTTCAAGAAAATGGCGAATTTATTAATTAAAGAGTATGCAATTAAGGTTTTTTGAATAATTTATTTATTATAGGTTTTGAAATAAATGGGAACTAATTTAGCGTTTCCAAGTATGATTTACTTAATTGTTCCATTTGATGTTGAATCCAAAGTTGTCTGCGTTTGGTATAAGTACCGGGAGCATTGACTTTATAAATGATCGGATTGGGTAAAATGGCGGCTAAAAGTGCGGCTTCATTTTGCGATAAATTTTTGGCCGGTTTTTTGAAGTAAAAACGGCTGGCAGCCTCTACGCCATAAATTCCTTCACCGAATTCTGCGATGTTTAAATACACTTCTAGAATACGTTTTTTGGACCACAAGGTTTCTAATATTAAGGTTGTCGGTACTTCGATTGCTTTGCGTAACCAACTTTGTCCATGCCATAAATAGAGATTTTTGGCGGTTTGTTGGGAAATGGTGGAGGCACCTCGGATTCGATTGCTTTTTTGATTATGCAGAAAAGCCCGTTTGATTGCAGTGAAATCAAAACCGTAGTGTTCGGGAAAATTCTGATCTTCAGCGGCAATCACTGCCAGCTGCATTTGCCAAGAAATATCCTCTAAGCTCACCCAATCGTAGCGTGTTTGATAAGTAAAATCACCGGACAAAATATGAGATATTTTTTGTTCCAGCATATAACTGGAATAGGGAATGGGAATAAAACGAAAAGCAAACGTGACTACTAAAGTAGCAAGTAAAAAACGATATAAAAAACGATATAAAAAACGTACCGCACTTTGAGTAGGGAATTTCCTGAAAAGCGGTAATCTGCGCAAGGATAGATTGCGCAGGTTGGCTAGTTTAAATGAAAATTTAATGATTTCTTTCTTGCGCATTGAGTTGCATTTTTATCCAATCAATAAAAACAGGATCCATGGTTTTTAACATGTTAGATCCCCGAGTGATGGTTGCCGCACTGGTGTTCAGATTTTGTTGGATTTCCCGTTGTGGCAGCTCTTTATTAAGTAATTGGGCGATAATTTGCAGGCGAAGCCCTAACGCATCGCGCTCATCAGGGGTAAGCAATAAGGTTAATACATCCTGAGCCTTACCTTGTTCAAAGGCGATTTGCAACATATTGAGGAAGGCATTCCATTGTTCTAAATTGCGACTAATATACATATCAACAATCCTATACTATTAAACTAGTCCGGCTAGTATAGCCGATCATATTCCTCATTGCTAAAGGTTTGTGGCTCTTCTTTTTCTTGCAATATTTGATAGTAAAAATCGTAAGTGAGTACGTTTTGCACATAACCACGGGTTTCATAGAACGGAATGGAGGCCACAAATTCATCCATTTCCAACTTGCCATTGGCACGCGCCAACCATTTTTCCACGCGATGAGCGCCCGCATTATAAGCAGAGGCAATCAAAATACGGTTGTTCGGATATTTGGCGTTTAGCTCTGCTAAATGTGCCGTGCCTAACAAAATACTATTGAGCGGTTTAAATAAATCCGCTTCGCCTGCGTAAGGTAATTTAGCATTGTCTGCCGTGGCTTTTGCCGTGCTCGGCAGAAGTTGCATTAAGCCCCGTGCATTGGCGGAAGATTGTGCTTGTGGGTTCCAGGCGCTTTCCTGACGAGAAATCGCCATGGCGAAACTTTTACTGACATTGGTATTTAGCGCGGCTTGCGGTTTGGTTATGCTTAACGCCGGGCGGCTTTTGAGAGCAATATCATAATAATCGCTATAAGCAATTGGTAAGCGCAACTGAATGTAATCAAACGCTTTAGCAATGATGGAGCCATCCACACCTAAATCAAACCAGTTTTGTTGGTTGGCATATTGACTAAGCGCCATTTGTTTCTCTTTTTTGTCATCACCGGACAGATTTTCCAACAAGAAACGCCAACGCTGTTTAGCCGGGCCAAATCTTTCGAGTTGACGTAGTTCGGCAATTTCTTCCAATGCCGGTTTTACTTTTTTGAATTCATCAGCCCAATAAGGATCTGAGATACTCGGGGCAATAAGTAATTCCGGTTGACCGAAATCATAACCGTTGCCACGGGTTTTCGGATGTAATTTGGCGGCAGCCAACATTGGATAAAAACCGCGTTCATCAGAAAGTGCGGTCAATATTTCTTTTGTTTTTTTGCTATCACGTTTTGCTATTGTTTTGGCCTGCCAATAACGCCATTCCTGTTTTTGCTGACCTTCTACTGAAAGCGCGTTGAGCCATGGGGTTAAATCGGTCTTTTGCCAAATGGCCATGCGCAAACGGCGTTCAGTGAGGTTATCTACTTTTAATTTGAGAATTTCCGCATCCCGCCATTGTTGGAAATTCGGGCTTTCATTGTCAAAAAAACGACCAAGAAAAGCAATTTCCCACTCACGAATTTGCGCATCTGTTAATTGCCAATTTTTTGCCCATTGTTGATAGGAGGCAAAGTTAGGCTCTTTCATTGTTTCCGATAGCGTGCGTAAATAACGCGGAAAGGTCTGCACCACTGCAAATTTTGTGACGATTTTATTATTTTCTTCAATGAGTGGTAGTCTATCGGCCAATTCAGGCAGGGTTGCCGGATTTTTTAATAGGGACTCAAAACGTTTTAAATTCGCCAAAACCATTTCGTCTTCTTTCGCACTATCAATTTTATTTAATTCCGATGATAACAACGCCATCCCGTTCGCATCATTTTGGTCAAAGAGTTTCTCGGCTTTTTGGTAGATTTTATCTTGTGTCCGTTTGCCATCGGAATACCATTTCGCCCAAAGTTGCGCGTCATTAGGGAGGTTGCTGTTGGTTAACCAAAGTTGTTCATAGCGGGAAATAATACTTGAGCTATTGGAGTTTTGTTTTTTGTTTGTTTCATTTTTTATGCGTTCAAGCTGAAGTTCGGCATTTAATACGGCTATTTGCATCTCCAACGAACTTGGCTTAACGCGTTGTGCATAATGGACTAATCCTTCCGTATCATCAGCATTCATTAAGAGCGTGAAAATGCTTTGTTCCCATTGATTACGTAAAAAATGCTTAGGATTTTGCGCGATAACTTGTTCGATTTCGTGTTTTAATGCTTTTACCTCTTCAGATGGCGTATCTTTACTAACGCTTTTAATGCGGGCATCAATGTAGGTGGTTGTCGCATCCATTTTCAATGGATAGTCTTTTAAAGACTCAATGAGGTTAAGATATAACTCAGCATTATCAGAAACGTTGTTATTTTTCACCGCACTTTTAAGCAGACTTTCCAATTGAAGGAACGTTGAACGCTGCTTAATCAAAAGCAATTCTGACTCGTGTTGCTGTTGTGTCCACTTTGCTTGTTCTTGCGCTAAATTGATTTCGTGGGGTACGGCGCTTTCGGTTTTTGCTGCCAAGGCAGAGAAAGAAAGTGCGGTTAAAATTAACAGAGAAATTGAGGTTCGTTGCAAGTATCGCATGGCTATTTTCCATTAGTCATAAATCAAAGGCGGATACTTAGATCCGCCTTTGTTATCATTAGTTCAACATGTTTCCGTGATGACCGTTTGAAAATTAAAATACTTTTTTAAACGGCTTAATAATGACATCGCCATATATGCCGGCTTCTACATAAGGATCTTGAGCTGCCCAGTCTTTTGCTGCTTGCAAGCTATCAAACTTGGCAATGACGGTCGAACCGGTGAAACCAGCCTCACCCGGATTTTCATCATCAATAGCTGGGTTTGGGCCTGCGGTTAATAAACGATCTTCCGCTTGGAGTTGTTTCAAACGAGCAAGGTGTTGTTCACGCACTGCTAAGCGTTGAGCCAAGGTATTTGGTTTGTCTTGAGCAAAAATAACGTAGTACATTTTAAGTTCTCCTTTCTGGTTATCGTGTGTTGATATGCGCCAAAGCGATATCTAATTCATGATTATTCTCACGTGGAATTGGGCGTGGCCGGCCTTCCGGATCGACGGCAACGAAGGTAAATTGCGCTTCCGTTACGCAATAACGCTCGCCGATAGGTTCGCTTGCCACTTTTTTTACCCAGACTTCTACTTTGATTTTAATTGAGCTACGTCCAACGTATAAGCATTGTCCATAGCAACATACCACATCGCCTACGCTAACTGGGCGAATAAAATTCATGCTTTCGACAGCAACGGTCACAACACGACCATGAGCGATTTCTTTTGCTAAAATTGCACCGCCAATGTCCATTTGAGACATGATCCAGCCACCGAAAATATCGCCGTTGGCGTTGGTGTTTGAGGGCATCGCTAAGGTTCTGAGCAGAAGCGTGCCATGAGATTGTTGTCCGGTTTTACTATCAGTGAGTTGAGCTGACATCGATTATTCCTTGTTTTTTTCTTGTTGTGTTTGAGGTAAATAGCGATAAATATAAAGACCAGTAATGATTGTGGCGACAAACGTCATGCCGATAATGCCGAAGGACTTGAAATCGACCCAAATGTCGTCTGATAAATATCGGCTGATATAAATGTTAAGTAACATACATAAAATAAAAAAGCCACTCCAACCTAGATTTAAGTTTTTCCAAACATGTTCCGGCAATTGGATTTCTTTTCCAAGGAGTTGTTTTATCAACAGTTTTTTGAAACCAAATTGAGCAATAAGCAAAACCAATGCAAAGAGCGCATAAATAATCGTCACTTTCCATTTCAAAAACTCAAGATCGTTAAAGTAAGCAGTGAGGGTACCGAAAAAAATAACCGCACCTGCCATGAATTTTTGTTGCGTTTCAATTTTGCCGTATTTCACTTTTAAAATAATGAATTGCACGATAGTTGCGATTACTAAGGTGATTGCCGCTTCACGAATTCCAACTAATTTATAGACGGCAAAAAAGAGAATTAAGGGAATAAATTCAAGTAATTGTTTCATATTGATGTTATGCCTTTGAAATAAATAACGTATAAAAACGGTATGTGACAACCAATGCAAATACATTGATTAGCGCAACCAGGATACCGCTAATGAGTGCCATGATGGCATTGCTTGAAAAGGCGGTGAGAAAATTTTCCACAAATGGGATCAGCACATAAGTCAACAAGCAGAAGATAAATAATACGGACACACGCCCCATCGCAGCACGCCACGTGATTTTAGCGGAATGGCTTATGCTGTCGTTTGTTAGCAAATAATGTACCGGCGCCAAACAAAGACGAATATAGAGCCCAAAGCCGATAACCATCGCAAATAATGAAAGAATGGAAGGCTGTACTTTTTGCTGAATAGCCATCATGGCTTCTGTTAGCCCAATAAGGATCGGGATAAAAATCAGGAAACTCAGCAAAATAGTGCCCAAAATCCGTTTTAATGTTGAGGAGAAACTCTGCCAAATCGTGTGGAATCGGCGCAGGCTAATTTGATGAATGCTGACTAAACACCATGCACTGATAAAAATATAAATAAACTGTTTAAGAAAAAAGAAAGTCACCAAATTGATGCCTTGTTCTTCCGAGATAGCGGAAGAAATTTGGTTGTTTGACAGAGAAACAATAATTTCATTTGGTAACATCACTGACTGCAGCAACACCATGATGATATCGGCAAAAAAGTAAAGAGCACACAAGACGATGATGTTTCGCTTTTCATTTTGCATGAAATGAAAGCTATCTTTAATAATTTGGGTAAAGTTTATCGGCATTTCATTTACTTAATTAAGCGTGAAAGAAAAGAGCCTAATTATACTGACCTTTCAGGATAAAAACATAAAAAAACGGAAATTTGTATTAAAACAATTTTATTGTTTTTTCCATATAAAAATTGGGCGTCATTTGCCCAATTTTTTTATCTTCTTCACCTATGCTGCAGCATCTAGCATTTCTTGTGCATTGGCTAATACGGCATCCGTAATTTTGCTTCCGCCTAACAATTTTGCTAATGCCTTGACCCGTTGCTGAGGGGAAAGTGCGGTCATTTTTGTTTCCGTTTTTTGATCGACGGTCGATTTTTCAACGGAGAAATGATGTGTTCCATGGCAGGCGACTTGCGGCAAGTGGGTAACACAAATGACTTGGCATTTTTCGCTGAGTTTTCTTAATAATTTGCCGACTACATTTGCCGTGGCACCGCTGATACCGACATCAATTTCATCAAAAATTAATGTTGGGATGGCGGTTTGGTTAGAGGCTTGTACCTGAATGGCTAAGGCAATGCGGGAAAGTTCACCACCGGAAGCAATTTTGGCGAGCGATTGAGCGCTTTGACCTAAGTTACTTTGTAGGGTAAAAATCGCATTATCTGCACCATTTGCACTTATCCTGTCATAGTCACTATGCAACTCAATAAAGAATTCTGCGTGTTCCATCGCTAATTGTTTGATGGACTTGGTCACTTGCTGTGCCAGCTTTTGTGCACCCAATTGACGGCTTTGATGAAGTGCGGTCGCGGTGGCAAGCATTTTTTCGTGAGCCGCTTGTTCTTGTTGAATAAGCATTTCTTCACTGCCGGAAAAATCTTCCAATTCATTCAATTCCGCTTTGAGACGACGGTGTAATGCCACTAAATCTTGTGGTTTTACATTGTGCTTGCGCGCTAATTGCACGGTTTGCCCTAGGCGTTGTTCAATGTCTGCCAATAACGTTGGATCTTGCTCAATATTGCTGCTTAATGATTGAATTTCATTTGTGGCTTCTTGCACTTGAATCAATGCTTCATTTAATAGATTTTGCACGTCGGTATAACGATTATCTAACTCGCAGAGTTCACTTAAATGTTGCACAGAGCGATAAAGTAGCGAATCTGCACTGACCGTTTCATTTTCACTTAATAATTGTAAAACTGATTGGGAAAGCTGCGTTAATTCTTCACTATTGGAGAGACGAAGATGATCCGCTTCTAATTCCTCGTATTCATTTTCTTTTAAATTAAACTCATCCAGTTCACTTACTTGATACTGTAAAAGCTGTTTTCTCGCTTCGTTTTCCGCGCATTTTTGTTGGAAGGTTTTGACTTGATGTTGCAAATTGCGCCATGTTTGATAATCAAGGCTCATTTGTTGTAAAAGTGCGGTATGTTGACAGAAATTATCGACTAACTGTAGTTGGTAGTCGTTTTTCAGTAAACGTTGTGACGCGTGTTGGCCATTAATTTGAATGAGATGTTGGCCGATCTCTTTTAATTGAGCAGCCGACACCGGAATATCATTAATGAACGCTTTAGAACGTCCGTCATGATTAATAATGCGGCGTAAAATGCAGTCTTCAGGATTGTCAGGATCCTGCAATTCGTTTTCTTGTAGAAATTGGAACGCCGGGTTGTTACTGTTTAGATGAAACGTCGCGCAAATATCAGCGCGTTCTTGACCTTCTCGTAACATTGAGGCTTCTGTCCGTTGCCCGAGGCAGACACTTAGGGCATCAATAGCAATGGATTTTCCCGCGCCGGTTTCACCGGTGATGACGGACATTCCTTGCAATAATTCAATATTTAACTGACGAACAATAGCAAAATTATTAATGGTGAGTTGGGTCAACATAAGCAAATCCTCTTTACTGTATGTTTATCAGTATATTACTGTTTTAATATACAGTAAAGAGGGTTGTTGATCTTTAAGAAAAGTTACGCAACCAACCTAATTTGGAGCTTAATACTTTGTAATAATTGTAGCTTTTAAGATGCAGTAAACGGAGAGGATAGTCACATTTTTGAATGTGGATAATATCATCAGGCCCGAATTGGAGGGCAACTTGACTGTCGCAACCTAACTCTAATTGAGAAGTGTTGTATTCTGCAAAGCGAATAGAAATTTTGCTATTGCCGTCCACCACGAGCGGGCGTGAAGACAAGGTGTGTGGAAACATCGGCACCAGCGCGATGGCGTTGAGTTGTGGGGTTAAAATTGGGCCACCGGCAGAAAGAGAATATGCCGTTGACCCGGTTGGCGTTGAAATGATTAAACCATCGGAACGTTGTGAAAAGGCAAACTGATCATTGATATGTACATGAAAATCAATCATATGCGCAATTTTTGCCGGGTGAATCACTGCTTCGTTGACGGCAATACTGCTGGCAATAATTTCATTGTCACGTTCTACACAGGCTTTTAATAGGAAGCGTTCTTCTACAAAAAATTCGCCGTTTTCCAAGCAGGCTTGTAATTGGGAATAGGCGTTTTTCGGGTCAATGTCCGTTAAAAAACCTAAATTGCCACGGTTGATACCGATAAGCGGAATATGATATTCGGCTAAAATGCGGGCACGTCCCAACATATTGCCATCGCCACCAATAACAATCGCAAGTTGAGCAAATTGGCCGATTTCTTCTAAGGTAGCTAAATGTTTTGGGGGAAGCTCAATTTTTTTACCGATATCTTGTTCAACTAACACCTGATAACCGCGTTCAATTAACCAAAAAAACAGGTTTTTATGCATTTGTAGGTTGATATCATTTCTCGGTTTACCAACCAATGCAATGGTTTGAAATGAGGTATGCAACGTTTGCGGTTTTGCCGAATTTAACGTATCCATATTGTTTTTACATTAACTTGAATTCAATAAATTGGGCATTATATTACAACAGAAAGCCTTTTACTCAAGTGGTAAATGCGGCATTTTTTGTTATAATCGCCTAACTTTTATTAATTGGAGAATGACTATGGCAGACGAACAAAAACAAGAAAAAAACGAAGAATTAGAACAAGATCTTCAATCGCAAGAAGTGGATGTTGAAGAACAAAAAAACATGGAAGACCCTTTGGAAGAAGCTATCGCACGCGTACAAGAATTAGAAGCACAATTAGCGGAAACCGCAAAAAAAGAACAAGATTTATTGTTGCGTACCCGTGCTGAAATCGACAATATTCGTCGTCGTACAGAACAAGATGTTGAAAAAGCGCATAAATTTGCGTTAGAAAAATTTGCCAAAGACATTTTAAACACCATTGATAACTTAGAACGTGCTTTAGCCACTCCGGCAAACACTGAAGATGAAACCGTTAAAGCTTTGTTTGACGGTGTAGAGCTAACATTAAAAGAATTATTGGCGACGGTTGCCCGTTTCGGCGTTGAACCTGTAGGTGTTGTCGGAGAGGTTTTTAATCCGGATCTCCACCAAGCTATCTCTATGCAACCGATGGAAGGTTTTGGAACCAACCAAATCACCACCGTATTGCAAAAAGGCTACTTGCTTAACGGCCGCGTGATTCGCCCGGCAATGGTGATGGTAGCAGCGTAAGTTAATTACAGATAAAAGAGCGGTCATTTTTTAAAAACTTTTGAAATCCGGCCGCACTTTAGAATAAAGAAAAAGGAGAAGTTTGAAACTTCTCCTTTTTTGTTGGATTAGAAGGTGAGTTCTGCACTTAAACGGAAGTTTCTACCTGGCGCATAGAAGCGTTTGATTCCCGCACCGGTATTTTGATCGATTAAGTTAAGTGTTCCAATTGCGCGAATAGAACGAGCAGAATCCCAAGTGATGTATTTACGGTCAGTGATGTTATATACACCGGCTGTTAAGGTGAGATTCTTCGTTGGGCGAGCGTAAACGATGGTATCTAAGATAGTGTAGTGTCCACTTCGCCAAGCTAATGTACTGTCAGTAACCCGTTTACCTTGAACAAGTCTATTTGGGTCTTCACTTTGTGTTTTCCAATACATGTTGTAGGTATCACTGCGTTTTTTCGGTGCAACATCCGTGATAAATAAATCAATCCCATATTTATCACCTTCAGTAGAGTAGCCGAGATTATAGACAGATGTAGTTGGTTGAATGGCATTCATTGGAATGTTGCCATTAACTTTACCTTTTTGGTGTGTCAACTTATAGCCTATTCTAAATCCTTGTAAAATTGGTGTTAGATCGCCTAGTTCAACATGTGAATTTACTTCAACACCGGTTACTTTTGCGCCATCGCGGTTTTGGTTTTGATAGAACGGATAAGTTAATGCGCTGCCTTGCTCAATGGCTCTTTCTCCCATAAAGACTAAATCAATAAAGTGATCATAATCGGTTCTAAATGCACTGAGCGTGAAATAACTACGATCTTTATAAAATGTAAGTGCAGCTTCCTTAGTTTTAGCAATTTCTGCTTTCAACTTGGTGTTTGGAGTAATTGAAAAGCTTGGGTGTTTAAAGGTCATATACACTTCATCTGAGGTTGGCGCACGGAACCCGTTGGAATACTTGAATTGTACCCGCATCCAATCAAGTGGATCTAAGTTGAGTCCAATGTTATAAGAATGGTGTTTATAGGATGTAGTACGCAAGAGTTGCTCTAGATTCTGAGCAAAATTTTTATTCATACACTCTGTATTATAACCGCAGTTTGCACCAGGGCCGTAAGGTACCGCTCCATCAGGGAAAGGAACAAAAATCCCGGCAATAAGACCTTTCGGTACAGGAATATTTGGATTATAGCTTGGAAGATGTTTGATCTGGTCATAGCGATAATTTAAATCAAGCCCCACCCAATCAGTAAATTTAATATTATCACCTAAATAGAACGCATGGTTTTTAGTGGTGACTGGGATTAAGTAACTGAATAAGTTTCCTGTTTTAGCCCGGTAATTACCTGTACATGAACCAGAAGGCCATTTATCTGGTGCAGGTTTGCGTTCAACCGGATAAGTTCCCTCAATTGCTTCATTACAGAAGAAGTTATCTGCCCACCATTGCACGTTTCCGCCTTGATAGCCGTCTTTGTTAACCATGCTTTTTTCGGTTTTTGAATATAACCCGCCATATTTCAAACTATGATTAGTTTTTCCAAGATCAAATTCTTTATCAAAATCAAAATTAATTTGGTTGGTATCCGTATTTAAATCACGATCATTATAGTCATTACGGCTATAGCCGGCAGAGCGTGGGAATAAATAAGACAGTTCTTCCTCTTGTAATCCTCCCCAAGAATTTGGGATAGATTTTAATGGGATATAGCCATATTTTTTTCCATTTGGTAATGTTTTGGTTTCGATTTGACGATCTTCAAAATGGTATTTACTTTCGTACTTCTCATTGTTTTTAACAAATACTCTGTATTTTTTAGAGCAATCTAATTTTTCACAGTCAATTAATGTAGATTCTACAGGGTATTCTTTATAATCAAGCCCAGAGAGTTTTTCGCCTTTGGCGTTTCGGTATTCGGCTTCTGTGCTCCAACCGCTTTCAATACCTTTTCCTGTGATTTCTCCGCCTGTCTTATCAACAACGCGATAAACGCCATTTGATTCTGCTAAATGTAATCCTTGTTTATTTTCGACTTGAATACATTTTGAGGTATAACAATACTCATCTGTTCTGGCATTATTCGTAATTTTTTGTGAGGAATAGGAAACTTTAAAATGATCCCAAAGTGGGGTTTGTGTAAAGTTTTCATAGGTAAATTGGGTATTTTTACGTTGGGATTTATCGTTAGTTAAACGTTCTCCATAGCGTTCAGTATCTGTTCTGGAGTGTGCTCTTAAGCTATAAGACAGATCGGCGCCTTTGGATCTTAATTTGGAATCATCTAATGCCACACTGAAGCGATGTTCATCGTTTGGTTGAAAGCCAATTTTGATCAAATTGCTATTACGGGTAATACGATAGGGATCCGCTTTTTCACGAGTACGCCCAACCGCCGCATGATCGGCTTCCTCATTTGGATAAATATCGTAATAATAGTTTTCTATTTCATGACCTTTTCGTTCGGTATTAATAAAAAGCACGTCAAACCATTTATATTTTCCGGCGAGTGTGACGGAAGTTAGGTTTTGATTATTCATGGTTTGATAACCGCGTTTAATACCAATGTGATAATTTTTATTCAGCAAAAAATCACGCGCATCTTTTGTTTCAAAGGCTACAGAACCACCTAACGCCCCGCTACCGGATTTCATGGAATCGGCACCTTTAGTGATGGTTGCCACTTTAACGTTTTCGATTTCAACATCATTTCTGGTATTATTAAAATTGCCATAACCTTCAAAGAGTTCTTTAAATCCTTGAGAGCTTAATGTTTCAGCTTGGCGAAGGCCATCAACCATAATGCCCACACGGTTTTCATCAACACCTCGCACGGCATAGCCACTTGATCCGGTTCTTCCTGTTTCAACAACAGTAATGCCTGTTTCGTAACGAACTAAATCTCGACTATCCGCGGCTTGTTGTTTGTTTAGTTTATGAGAAGTAATTTGTGTTTCACCCACTTTTTTCTCTTGCACATTGGGCTCGGAGGCATTGCCTGAAACGACAATTTCATTTAACTGATCTTGAGTCGTGCTGTTTTCAGCATAGACAGTAGAAATAGTGAGGGTTGCGAGAATAGAATAGGTGAGATAGTTTGGTTTAAATTTATGCATAAATTTATGGCTCCTGGTAAATAAAAATATAATTATGCAAATAATAATAATTTTTATTATATAAAGAAAGGTGAGCTCATAAAAGAGCTAGATGAGAATTTTGTGATTTATTTGATGTATATCACTAAATCTTTTCTATCTGTAATCTTATGCAATTAGTAGATAAGAAAGGGCTTAGTCCCTAGAAAATATTGATAAAATTTGTAATAAAAACTGACCGCACTTTAGAATAAAGAAAAAGGAGAAGTTTGAAACTTCTCCTTTTTTGTTGGGTTAGAATTCTAATTGCATAGAGAGTCGATAGTTTCTACCCGGTGCATAGAAGCGGTTAATACCCAATCCGGTATTTTGATTGATCATATTACTTGTTCCAAACGGACGTATTGATCTCGCTGAATCCCAAGTGAGGTATTTACGATTGGTTAGGTTATAGACACCTGCTCTTAATGTGAGATTTTTAATTGGTTTAATATAGCCCAATAAATCGAGGGTTGTGTAGGAATCACTTCTCCATTTAATCGTTGTTTCTTTCTTACCTTCTTCTTTGTGATACATATTATAAGTATCTTCCGCATTTTTGGCAGATACATGAGAAACATATAAATCTAATCCAAATTTCTCATTAGGATGAGCATAACTAATTCCATAGATTGCTGTTTTCGGTTGAATCGCATTCATTGGGATATTGCCGTCCATTCTTCCTTTTTGCTGACTATATTTATAACTTAGGCTAAATCCATTGAGGAATTTAGCGAGATAACTTAATTCCAGATGAGACGAGATTTCAAAGCCGGTTACTTTCGCATTTGGTCGATTTATATTCTGATAAACGCTAAATGGCAACAATTTAGAATGCCCTTTAAAGTTATAATTTCCTTTATAGGATAAATCAATAAAGTTATGGTATCTGGTATCAAAAACAGACCCTGTAATGTACCCCATGTCATTATGGAAAGTTAAAGAGAGTTCTTTTGTTTTTGCTGTTTCCGGTTGAAGATTTTTATTCGGTAAAATAGAAAAATCCGGATGTTTAAAGGTGAAATAAATTTCATCACTTGTCGGTGCACGGAATGCCTTACTGTATTTAACTTGTAGGCGTAACCAGTCTAACGGATCAATTGTCGTGCCAAAGGAATAAGAACTTGCAGAGAACTTTTTAGGTTGTGCAATTTCTTTGATATTGGCAAGTGCATTGGCTTCTTTCTTCGCTAATTCGGTCATATCCGTATCGGCGCGATCAGGATCAAACTTAGGCTCTGTGATATAGAGGTTTGTTACCATATCATCAGGGATCTTCGGTGTGACACCCGGAATGTATCCAGGTTGGTATTTTACGCGGTCATAACGATAGCCCATATGAAAGGCAAAATGATCGTTTACACGGAAGTCATCAATAAAATACAATGCGCCGCTTTTGGTTTTAACCGGAATTAAGAAAGAAAATACATTTTGTTTATTACAGAGAGTATGCGATCTATCCGGATTTAATTTTGTCGGGCTTAAGAATGTATCACAGTTTGCAGGATATTCTGCCCACCATTTTAGGTTACGCGGGCTGACCCCTGACGTATTTACCATGGATTTTTCCATCTCTGTCCACAATGCACCATAGGATAGCTCATGTTGAGTCTTACCTAATTCGATATGTTTTGTCAGATCGAGGTTAACTTGTTTGGTTTTACTGATGAGATCGCGTTGTGACCATAAATTGTCTTGATACCCTTTTTTGTTTGGCATAAAAAACATAGGCCCACTCAATTGGTTATTACTCATGATGGCCGTTTTAGCATATTTTTTTCCATCTTTTTCGAAGACCTCAATAGGAATATCGACAGGTGTTCCGTCTTTTTGAAAGCCGGTAATGCTTGGTTTATTACAATTAAATGCTTCACAACTAAAGATGTGATGAACGTTGGTTGGTAGGGTTTGTTCACTATCAATAACTTTACTACCTTCAGCTAATAAATCATATTTACGTCCGTCAATCTCGAAGGATTTTTCTTTTTTGGAAATAGTGATTTCATAAGTACAAACATTGCTAGTATCGTTCTCTTCTTCTAAGCAAGATGGATAAATTTTTACATTTGGATATTTTTTTCTGAGAACATCCCAATCCACTTTTTGGTATCGCCATTTTCCTTGTTTAGTTAAAGGAAGTTTCTCTTGAATTATTTCTTTATTATCAAGGTTTTTATAAATAACAGGCTTACCATCTTTCCCTACAAGTTTGTTTTCATCGTTATATTTCATCCCCAGCGGGTTACCGGCTAAAGCACATTTGTCATTTCCATCACAATAGTCATCGGTTCTTGCTCGAGTTGTGATTCTTTGTTGGGAGTAGGTGATTTTTAATGTGTCCCAAAACGGTGTTGAAGAAAAGTTTTCATACGTAAAGGCAACATTTTTACGTTCGATTTTATCATCTGTATGACGTAATTCGACTTCATCGTAACTTTGGTACTGTGTATTTGCTTTCAATGTGTAAGAGAAGTCGTGGCCTTTAGAGGTTTGTTTATATAAATCAGCCATTACCGAGAAACGATGATTGTCTGTCGGTTGGAAAGCGAATTTCATTAATGTACTGTCTAGCGTACGGCGATAAGGGTCTGCTTTTTCTCTTTCTTTACCTTGAATATTGTCTTTAAAATCTTTATAGCCAAAGTTTTCGAGTTCATTCCCTTTACGCGATGTTGCCACAACAATGGCATCAAACCATTTATAGCGTCCTGCCAATGTTAATGTGTTTAGATTTTGATTATCCGCTGTGTTGTAACCGCGCTTGTAAGAAGCGTAGTAATTTTTTTCCATGAGATAATCACGGGCATCTTTAGTCTCAAAACTGACTGAACCACCTAATGCACCGCTACCGGATTTTAGAGAATCTGCACCTTTACGAATAGTTGCTTGTTTAAGTGTTTCTATTTCTGCGCTATTACGTGTGTTATTAAAATTGCCATAGCCTTCAAAGAGTTCCTTAAAGCCCTGTGAGGAAATTGTTTGTGCTTGGGCTAATCCATCAATTTGAATAGCAACCCGGTTTTCTTCTACACCACGAACGGCAAAGCCACTGTTCCCAAATCGACCAGCTTCAACAACGGTGATACCCGTGTCATAACGCACAAGATCTTTTACATCTTGTGCTTGTTCTTTTTCTAATTTTTGGGCTGTTTTAACGGTTTCTGCAATTTTGGGTGGGGTTTTATCTGCGGTATTTCCGTTACCATTTGAATCGCCCGAAACCACGATTTCATTTAATTGTTCTGTCGGTTGATTGCTTGTTTCTGCAGAAGTAATAGAAGACACACTTAATGCAGTGAGAATGGAAAGGGAAAGATAGCTTGGTTTAAATTTACGCATAAATTTATGGCTCCAGGTAAATTAAAAATAGAAATTAAAAAATGATAATAGTTTGTATTATTGTATTATGGCATTTATTTTGCGCAAAGTATCAAAACCAAATTGTGTCTAATTTTTTGATATACATCACATTTCATACTGTGGATTGATGAAAAAAAGACCTATTTTTTCAAATAGGTTTTGGGAGGGAAGATTTAGAGATCCACGATAGACGTTCCTTTTAACAATTTCCTTATCCAACTTCGGTTTGCAGATAGGTGATGAATAAGATCTTCGCTCAGCGGCAACGGTTCGTTGTAGATTAACGAAGCCAAAGTTTCGCCCAGTATTGGGGCGGAGGTTAAACCGCGTGAGCCGAGGGCGCCGATGAGATATAGATTCGGAAACACGGCAGCCGGCAGAATAGGTTGTTTACGACGGCGTAAGTTAAACAGATTTTTATAATCCACGCATTGCTGTGCAAAATTTGGTACATTGCCGACCATCGGAATTCGATCGCGCACAGCGCAACGCAGGCCGATTCGCGCCAGATTAGCAGAAGTATCCACCGCGTTCACCCAAGGCATACCGTCTAGGTTCTTTTGGATTTTTTCCTGATTTTCCCGCTGTTCCTGTTTGCTAAAGGTGCGATCAGCGCAATTACGCACATGGCTGGCGCCAATACAATGGCTGGTTTTCGCCTGATCAGCCGGGGTGAGGTAGCCGTCATAACAGAGTACGGATTTCAGTTTTAGCAGAGATTCTGAGGTAGGAATTTGGCTAACTTGCCCACGCACGGCATAAAGCGGTAGCGAATGCGTTTGTGGAAATTCATGCAGTTGATGTCCGTTGGCGAGGACGACGATTTGATGATGGAACGCATTATTTTCAGCATTTTCTACCAGCCAGCCATTTTCTTGTGCGGAAAGTGCGCTCACTTTTTGCGACGTTTTTATGACGAGCCCACGTTGTTGCAAATAAGCAAACAGATTCTGCACAAATTGTTGCGGCGCAAGCCATCCGCCTTGTGGAATAAATCCGCCACCGCAAGGCAATGGGAGACCGACTTTCTCGCTTAGTTCTGCTTGGCTGAAGATTTGATAAAGGCTTTTCGGCAGTGGAAGTTGGGAAATTTTTTGTAATTTGACCGCACTTTTTTCGTTATAGCCACATAGTGCGACGCCACAAAATTCATGTTCAAATTCAATAAGATTTTCGACATGACGTAACTGTTGTAAGCCGTAAGCAAAAGCCTGTATGTAGAAGCGAATGTTACGTTCGTCATCGTCGCTCAGTTGCGGATAAAACGCACCTTGTTTGTTGCCGGAGGCGTTCATCGCCGGTTGTGGATCTTCACAATAAAGGGTGACGTTTGCGCCACGTTGTATTAAGGCGAATGCGGTAAATAAGGAGGCGATGCCGCCACCCACAATAGCAATGTCTGCTACGCCTGCAAACTGAGCGGGTTGTGGCAAATACCATGGGGTGAAAAGTGCGGTGGGTTTTTCAAGTGTTTTTTCACCAGCCAAACACTCCCGTTTTTTGCCGTAGCCTTTGCGCTTTTGCACGTTGAAACCGGCACTTTCTAAGCCTTTTCGTACCGCACTTGCCGCTGTAAAGGTAGCAAATGTGCCTTGCGCTTTGGTGTAACGGTACATTTGCGTATAAAGCGCGTCATTCCACATATCAGGATTTTTATTCGGGGCAAATCCATCTAAAAACCAAGCATCGATTTTGTCACGCATATAGTCGCCGAGCTGTGGCAAATTGTCATGAATATCACCAAACCAAAGATCAAGGGTGGTTTCCTCAAAATGAAAACGATAGCAACCTTCAATCGGGTCTAGCCAATGCGCCTGTAATTGTGCCGTGAGGGCGCTAAATTGCGGGTAATGTTGATGGGCAAGCGTTAATGCTTCCCGTGTTAATGGATGCTTTTCGAAGGAAATAAAAAACAGGCGTTGTAATGTTGCCTGTGGAAATTGTTGGCGAAATTCACGAAAAAGCGTGGTGACCGCCAAAAAATTGAGCCCCGTACCAAAGCCGGTTTCAGCAATAATAAAATACGCATGTTCATGTTTTAGCCAACGTTGCCACAGTTGATTGCCTTGTTGGAAAACATAGCGACTTTCTTCTAAGCCGTCTTGATTAGAGAAATAAACATCGTCAAATTGGTCAGAAATGGGCGTATTTTCTTGATTAAAATGAATCTCGGCATGAGTCACTAAACGCATTGGGCGTGATTTCCTTTCGTTGCTTTTGAGGTGTCTAATATAATACGCCTAATTGCCCTAACTGGTCGAACGTTATAATTAATGCTTGCAATATTTTGATTTCATAGTAAATTGCGTTCAGCTAACAAATGTAAGTCGAAATCAATTTCCCAACTCATAAGGAATAACGAATGAAAAGAGCAGTAATCACCGGATTTGGTATTATCTCCAGTATTGGTAACAACAAAGAAGAAGTCTTGGCTTCATTAAAAGCCGGCAAATCCGGTATTGAAATCGTCCCTGAATTTATTGACATGAAAATGCGCAGCCATGTTGCCGGAACGATTAAATTAAACCCGAGCGAGTTAATCGATCGTAAAGTGTATCGTTTCATGGGCGATGCGGCAGCCTATGCTTATCTTTCCATGAAAGAGGCTATTGAAGATGCAGGGTTAACTGAAGAGCAAGTGTCTAACGAACGTACCGGTTTGGTCATCGGCGCCGGTACAGGTTCTGCCCATAACCAGTTAGTGGCTTGTGATGCTGTGCGTGGTCCGCGCGGTGTTAAAGCCATCGGCCCTTATGCCGTCACTAAAACCATGGCGTCCAGCGTATCTGCGTGTTTGGCAACACCGTACAAAATTAAAGGTGTAAGCTACAGTATCAGTTCTGCTTGTGCCACTTCAGCACACTGTATTGGTAACGCATTAGAATTAATCCAATTAGGTAAACAAGACATCGTTTTCGCCGGTGGTGCGGAAGAGTTGTCTTGGGAATGTGCGACCGAATTTGACGCGATGGGCGCCGTATCCACTAAATACAATGAAACTCCAACCAAAGCGTCCCGTGCGTATGACGCAAACCGTGACGGCTTCGTGATTGCCGGTGGCGGTGCAGTAGTGGTTGTAGAAGAATTAGAGCACGCATTGGCGCGTGGTGCGAAAATTTATGCGGAAATCGTGGGTTATGGCGCAACCTCTGATGGTTATGACATGGTGGCGCCAAGTGGTGAAGGCGCAGAACGTTGCATGAAACAAGCCATGGCAACCGTGGATACGCCGATTGATTACATCAACGTGCACGGTACATCAACGCCGGTAGGCGATGTGAAAGAGCTGGGTGCGATTAAAAACGTATTTGGCGATAAAATCCCGGCAATTTCTTCTACCAAATCCATGACAGGTCACTCTTTAGGGGCTGCCGGTGCGCACGAGGCGATTTATACCTTGTTAATGTTAGATAACGATTTCATCGCCCCAAGCATTAACATTGAAACTTTGGACGAACAAGTCGTGGGTTGCAACATTGTGACTGAAACAAAAGAAAATGCCGGTTTACAAACCGTGATGTCTAACAGTTTCGGTTTTGGTGGCACGAATGCCACACTCGTGTTTAAACGTTATAACGGTTAATTTGTCGAGTTATTTCTCTGAAAAGTGCGGTCGAAATTCAATGTGTTTTTCGACCGCACTTTTTTTGTCTTTAAAACGCCTCAGCATCCTTTGTACAGTTAAGGTACAATATTTATTATTTCTCTGTTTCCATGGAATCCTATGAAGAATATCAAACAGTTCGGTAGTTTTGCTCATCGCTATGTGGATTGGGTTGTCCGCCTGGGGAAAACCCGTTTTTCTATTTTAGGTGTGTTAATTTTGGCCATCTTGGCATTATGTACACAAATGGTATTAAGCCTAATTTTTGTTGGCACAATCTATTGGCAGGATCTTCTACGTTCTATTGTATTCGGCATGATTTCTGCGCCTTTTGTGATTTATTTCTTTACGTTATTGGTAGAGAAATTAGAACGTTCTCGTCAAGCGCTGTCCCATTCGGTGGAGAAACTACAAAATGAAGTGGAAGTGCGTCTTTTGGCGGAAAAACGCTTGTCGGCCGCGTTGGATAAAGTGGAAAAAATTAGCCGAGATAAAACCATATTAATGACTACGATTAGCCATGAATTACGCACGCCGTTAAATGGCATTATTGGGTTGAGCCGTATTTTATTGGAAGAGCAGCCGACAGCGCGCCAGAGCAGTTATTTAAGGACTATTAACAGCAGCGCAGTTTCCCTTTCTCATATTTTCAGTGACATTCTTGATTTAGAAAAAATCGATGCGCATCGTATTGAGTTAAATCGTAAAGAAACGGATTTATATGCGTTGCTTAATGATATCAGTAATTTTGCAGTACTTATTGCAGGAGAAAAACACTTAGAATTTCGTTTAATTTGTCCGCCGACATTACCGAATTGGTTAATGTTGGATGGTGTGCGATTAAGCCAAATTTTATGGAATTTGATTACGAATGCGGTGAAATTTACTCCGAAGGGAAGCGTGACCTTATCTATTGAGCAAATGGCAGAAGATGAATTTGCCATTCGTGTGACGGATACCGGTATTGGGATTGCGGAAGATGATTTAGAGAAAGTCTTTGAACTGTATTATCAAGTGGATTCTCATCACTACAAATCTCTGGGTAGTGGGATTGGCTTGTCAATTTCTAAGACTATTGCACAGTTAATGGACGGCGATTTGACGGTAAGTAGCGAATTAGGAAAGGGGGCAACCTTCTTACTGACTTTTAAAGCCAAAGAAGCACAACCGCCGGTAGAAAGTAGCAATAAAGTGCCGTTAAAACTCTGTATTTTGTTGGTGGAAGACATTGAAGTGAATATTGTTGTCGCAAAATCCATGTTGCAAAAACTCGGTTACCAAATTGATGTTGCCATGACTGGAGCGGAAGCAATTCAAAAATTTGAAGAAAATTATTACGATCTGATTTTCTTAGATATTCAGTTACCGGATATGTCAGGTTTTGATATTGCCCATCATTTACGTAAAAACTATGAAAATGGCACTTATGATTTCCTTCCGCCATTGATTGCGTTGACAGCGAATGTGGTGCAAAAGAAAGAGGCTTATTTGGAACAAGGCATGGACGATGTTATTCATAAGCCGTTATCGCTCGATGAATTAAATCAATGTTTGTTGGATTATTTTGGTGAAGAGATCAAATATTTTGATGTGATGGAAAAGAAACCATTACAGGAATCTACAGATTTTGACACAAAAATGCTCGGTGAGTTAATTGAGATGCTGGGTGTGAAGTTTGTGCAGGATAATCTCACTTTATTTGAACAGGCTATGAGCGGTTATGTTATAGAATTGCAACAGGCTTACCAAGCGTATGAGAAAGCGCCGGAACAGCAAGCTGAACTGCTTTCTACAGCACATAAAATAAAAGGTGCTTTGGCGTCGTTGGGGTTAAAACGCTTGCAAAAAATTGCTGGATTAGCACAGAACGGTTGTGCAGAAAATTGGCAGGAGAATATTGCGTATTGGGTGGATATTTTGGTGCAAGAATGGCAGTTAGATGTTAATAAATTACGCCAGTGGCTCAGTGATATGTAGTTAAAATACAAAAAATAACGACCGCACTTTGGTTAAGTGCGGTCGTTTTTATGGCGTTTTTTAACGTTTCATGAATGGGAAGATTATTTTTTCTTCGCGTATTTCAAGGAGTCGATAGCCACTGCAAGGATGATAATGCTACCTTTGATGATATATTGCCAGTAAGGGTTTACACCGATATACGTTAAACCATAGTTGATCACGGTGAAGATGATTACCCCGGTAATCACACCGATAACCGTCCCTACGCCACCGGCGAAAGACACACCGCCTACTACGCAGGCTGCGATAGCATCCAATTCATACATGAAACCGAGGTTATTGGTGGCGG
>CAUPZK010000017.1:0-43601 GCA_963515835.1 uncultured Aggregatibacter sp. | reverse complement strand
GAAGATTTCAAAATAGGTATTGAAGGTCGCTCTAACCGAAATTATGATGCCGAAGAACTCAATGTCATTCATGTCGAAGATAAACGAATAAAAGAAATACTATGAAAAGCCTACTCACCAACCCACAACCCACCCAAGGCGACTACATCAATGCTATTGTAAAACTTGGCGGACGCGTGTATGAAGCAGCGCAAGTCACGCCATTACAAAAAATGAGCAAATTATCCGACCGTCTGCATAACCATATTTGGATTAAGCGTGAAGACCGCCAACCGGTTAACAGCTTCAAGCTACGTGGCGCTTATGCCATGATCTCCACCCTGTCTGATGAACAAAAACAGGCCGGTGTGATTGCCGCTTCGGCAGGCAACCATGCACAAGGCGTGGCATTATCGGCAAAACAACTTGGTTTAAAAGCCCTTATCGTGATGCCGCAAAACACCCCAAGCATTAAAGTGGATGCGGTACGTGGTTTCGGCGGCGAAGTGTTATTGCACGGTGCCAATTTCGATGAAGCCAAGGCCAAAGCCATTGCCCTTTCAAAAGAAAAAAACATGACGTTTATTCCGCCTTTCGACCATCCGTTAGTCATTGCCGGCCAAGGCACATTAGCGATGGAAATGTTGCAACAAGTGGCGGATTTGGATTATGTCTTCGTGCAAGTTGGCGGTGGCGGTTTAGCCGCCGGGGTGGCAATTTTACTCAAACAATTTATGCCGGAAATTAAAGTCATCGGCGTAGAATCTAAAGATTCTGCCTGCCTAACTGCCGCATTAGAAAAAGGTGAACCGACGGATTTAGCACACGTTGGCCTATTCGCCGACGGTGTAGCGGTAAAACGGATTGGTGATGAAACCTTCCGCCTATGCCAACAATACCTCGACGACATGGTGCTGGTGGACAGCGACGAAGTCTGTGCCGCGATGAAAGATTTGTTTGAAAATGTCCGTGCCGTATCCGAACCCTCAGGCGCCTTAGGCTTAGCCGGTTTGAAAAAATACGTCAAACAGCACAACATTCAAGGCAAAAACATGGCAGCAATTTTGTCCGGTGCCAACTTGAATTTCCATACGCTTCGCTATGTGTCCGAACGTTGCGAAATCGGTGAAAATCGCGAAGCCTTACTTGCGGTCACCATGCCTGAAAAGCCGGGCAGCTTCTTAAAATTCGTCCATGTATTGGGCAATCGTGCGGTCACAGAATTCAGCTACCGTTATGCTGATGACAAACGTGCCTGTGTCTTCGTGGGGGTTCGCACGGCAAATGAACAAGAAAAAGCCGACATCATCACCGATCTCACACAAAATGGTTTCGATGTAGAAGATATGTCCGATGACGATATCGCCAAAACCCACGTGCGTTATTTAATGGGCGGACGGGTTGCGAATTACGGCGAACGCCTTTACACCTTTGAATTCCCGGAACAAAAAGGTGCGTTGTTGAAATTCCTTGAAACGCTACAAAACCGTTGGAATATCTCACTTTTCCACTATCGTGCCCACGGTGCCGACTACGGCAATATCCTCGCAGGATTTCAGTTGGAACAAAGCGATGTCGCCGAGCTTGAAAGTGCATTAGAAAAACTGGACTACGTCTACCAAGATGTCACCGATAGCAAATCATATCGCTATTTCTTGCGTTAAAACCCTTCTAAAAAAGACCGCACTTTGCTCTTAACTCTTAAATCGTCAAGTGCGGTCTTTTTTATTGTAGATTTTCTTATAACGCCTCTTTGTAAGAGCAATTAAAAATTCATTAAAAATAGGATAAAATCTAAGCTTTATATTTTTATTTAGCCCAATATTTCTAACCTATGTCAGACGCTCAAAAACATATTTTAGTGGTTTCTTACTCCCAAACAGGACAGCTTGATGCGCTGACCAGTCATTTTCTTCATCCATTAAAACAACAAGAAAACACCGTGATCGAAGAATATAAAATTCGTCCGCTTCAACCTTATACCTTTCCTTGGAAATTTATTCCCTTTTTTAATCAATTTCCGGAATCGGTACACCTAAAGCCGGCACCAATAGAAACACCCGAATTACAACAAAAACACTATGATTTAGTCATCATTGCTTATACGGTTTGGTTCTTGTCACCCTCACAGCCCATCACCGCCTTTTTGCAATCAGAGCAAGCCAAGATTTTGAAGAATACACCGGTGATCACACTGATCGGCTGTCGCAATATGTGGCTGATAGCACAAGAAAAAATAAAGCAAATGCTGACCGCACTTGATGCGCCTCTTATCGGAAACATTGTAAAAACCGACCAATCCAATTCGTGGGCCAGTTTTATCACCACGCCCGCTTGGATGTTAAGCGGAAAGAAACGTTATTTTTCATGGCTTCCCAGTGCCGGCATTAGCGATGATGAACTGCATGATATGCAACGCTTTGGCATCAAATTGGCAGAAACCCTGAATGAAGACCAACCGCTCAATAACGCGCTCTTTCGTCACATGGGTGCGGTCAAAATTGATGAAAAACTGATGATGAGTGAGAAAGTCGGTCATCGTAGTTTCTATTTGTGGGGCAAATTGCTGTTAAAGTGCGGTCAAATTTCACCGCGTTTTCGCCGTGTTGTGCTCTATTTTTATATTCTCTTTTTAATTATACTGATTCTCACGGTCGTGCCGCTCTCTGCGGTCATCAAACGCTTACTTAAACCATTATTAAAAGAAAAATTAGCGCGTCAGAAACGCTATTTTGCCGAACCTTCAGGGGAATAAATCTTGACTGCATTAGCTGATGTTTACATTAACCGAGTCGCTGCTTTTCTACCCAACGCACCTGTGGATAACGATCACATGGAACACGTATTGGGCATGGTAGGCGATACGCCGTCCCGCGTACGCAAAATGATTTTGCGTTCCAATGCCATCAAAACCCGTCATTACGCAATTGATCCAACGACACGAGAAACCACACACACCGGCACGGAATTAGCGGTTGAAGCAATCAACGGGTTAATTGCACAAGGGATGGATGTTAATGACGTCAGCTGTCTTGCTTGTGGCACGTCCTATCCTGATCAAGTCATGCCCGGTCAAGGCGTGATGGTGCATGGTTTAATCCCCAATGCACCGGCGTACGAAGTACTCACGACAGCAGGAGTTTGCGTGGCGGGCATGACGGCGATGAAACATGCGTATAACGCCATTCGTACAGGCGAGCATCAAGGCGCCATTGCCGTGGCCTCCGAAACAGCTTCCGCCATTATGCGGGGTGAACATTTCCAAGCGGAAATCGACCAAAAACAATTGGAAGACGCCAAACCGGAAATCGGTTTTGAAAAAGATTTCTTACGTTGGATGTTGTCTGATGGCGCTGGGGCGGTGCAGTTAAGCCATCAACCGAACGCGCAAGGTGTTAGCCTGAAAATACACTGGATTGACCTGATTTCCTATGCCAACGAAATGCCGGTGTGCATGTATGCCGGCGCAGAAATTCAAGATACGCGATTTATCAGTTGGAAAAATGTCACTAAGGACGAGCGCGATGCGCGCAGTCTCATGTCGGTCAAACAAGATGTCAAATTGCTTAACGAAAATATTGTGCGTTGCACGGTAGAAAATGCCCTATTGCGTTTAATCGAAAAACATCGTTTGAAAGCCGAAGATATTGATTATTTCCTGCCGCATTATTCTTCCGGTTTTTTCCGTGACAAATTGTTGGACGGGCTGAAAAATATCAATTTCGTTATTCCACAAGAGAAGTGGTTTACCAATTTGGAAACCAAAGGGAATACCGGTTCAGCTTCCATCTACATCATTCTTCAGGAATTTTTAGAGAAATATCCGCTAAAAAACGGACAAAAAGTGTTGTGTTATATTCCGGAAAGCGGACGTTTTTCATCCTGTTTTATGTTGCTTGAGGTCGTCAATGGAAATTAACGATATCCCGCAAGACAACAGCAAAATCTTTCGCGGGCAACGCAAAGTGGTCTATGCCACCCAAAATGGCAACTACCAAACAGGCACGTCGAGCGGCTGGGAAACGGAAGAATTCGCGACAGAACAAGCGGTAGAAGAACTCAACCAGCTGACTGCCGAAGCGTTAGATGCCGTAAAACGCGGTGAAAAATCACCACTCTTTTATTATATGTACCGTTATCGTTTTGACCTCCCCAGCCTCGCTCAAGCCACAGGCTTCTGGCAGTGGCAAATCAAACGACACTTTAAACCAAGCGTGTTTGCTAAATTGTCGGATAAGGTGTTGGAGAGATATGCGGATGTGTTTGGGGTGGCGATTTTAGAATTACAACAGGTCTAAATCCAATAAAGAGAATTACGCTTGCTAAGCTTGTCGAAGCATAAGTAATTCTCCTCAAGATAAAAAATGAAAGGCTGAAGCAGAGCAAAAAAAGAAGCGCTAATCCGAGGGCAATATGATCTTCTCCCTAAATTGGCGAAAACCAGAAATTAACCGCTAAAATCACTCATGCTTCGACAAGCTCAGCAACCGTAATTTTAGCTCTTGTATATGAATAATAATGAACAACTTCCACCACCAACACACCGCTCACTGTGAAAGCGGAGTCATGTCCACTATGCTAAAAGCGCAAGGCGTGGATTTTAACGAAGCCATGGTTTTTGGTTTGGCCTCGGCGTTGACCTTTGTTTATATTCCGTTGGTTAAAATTAACGGATTGCCGCTGATTTCTTATCGAATGCCGCCGCGTTCCATTATCAAAAGGCTATCAAAGCAGTTGAAAGTGCGGTTGAAAATGCAAAAGTTTCGTTCGCCACAAGCCGGACAGCAAGCGTTAGATCAAGCACTTGATGAAGAAAAGTTGGTCGGTTTACAAACCTCTGTTTTCTGGTTGCCTTATTTCCCGCCTGAAATGCGTTTTCATTTTAATGCGCACAATTTAATTGTGTACGGCAAAGAACAAAATGATTACCTAATTAGCGATCCCGTGTTTGAAAGCGTACAACGTTGTACCGCAGAAGATTTGCAACGGGCACGTTTTGCGAAGGGCGCATTAGCGCCGAAAGGGTTGATGTATTATTTTGAAACTCAACCTGATTTAACACAAATTGACTTACCAAACCTCATCCGTAAAGCCATTCGTAAAAATGCCAAACAAATGTTGGCTCCGCTCTTTTTCGTCGGTGTAAAAGGCATTCGTACCGTTGCCAAACAAATTGAAAAACTGGCAACGCATCCTTCAGAAAAATACAAACGCTTATATTTAGGGCATATCGTACGTATGCAGGAAGAAATCGGCACCGGCGGCGCAGGCTTCCGTTATTTATACGCCTATTTCCTTGAACAAGCCGCTGATATCTGCCAAGAGCCAAAATACA
The DNA here is from genome assembly GCA_963515835.1 of uncultured Aggregatibacter sp. Taxonomy (GTDB): domain Bacteria; phylum Pseudomonadota; class Gammaproteobacteria; order Enterobacterales; family Pasteurellaceae; genus Aggregatibacter. Next base: position 38,287 of record CAUPZK010000017.1, on the reverse strand, counting down.
AACAAGCCTCCGAACACATGACAGAAATCGGCGATATGTGGCGCCAATTCGCAGGCTTGTGTGTGAAGCAATGCAAAAAACCAATAATGGAAGGCTATAACACGGTGGCGGAGCATTTGCGGGAGATTGCAGATAAAGAACAATACATTTGGCAAACCTTACGTAATTTATGATTCAAATAGACCATCTCAGCCATCACTACCCCAACGCGGAAAAGAACGCATTAAGTGCGGTCAGTTTTCGCATTGAATCTGCTTCTACCATGGGTCTGCTTGGCCCTAATGGCGCAGGAAAGACGACATTAATGTCCCTGCTTGCAGGGCTACAATCCGTACAACAAGGGGAAATTTATTTTGATGGCGTCCCATTGGCAAAATTAAGCAAGAAACAACGCCATCAGATTTCCTTGGTGCCACAGGATTTTGCTTTTTATCCGTTGCTGACCGTTTGGGAAAATCTGACATTTTTTGCGTCATTGTATGATGTTCGAGATAAAAGCTATTTGTTGGAATTATTAGCCAAAGTAGATTTAACGGCGCATAAAAACAAGCTGGCGAAACATTTATCCGGTGGGTTAAAACGCCGTTTAAATTTTGCTATTGGCTTAATTAATCGCCCCAAAGTGATTTTTCTGGATGAAATCACGGTGGGGATTGACCCGCAATCCCGTCAGTTTATTTTGGATAGCGTAGCGGCGTTGAAACAGCAAGGCGTGACGGTGATTTATACCTCTCATTACTTGCAAGAAATTGAGCAATTATGTGACAAATTAGTGTTGTTAAATGAAGGCAATCTCATTTATCAAGGAACAGTACAAGGCATTTTAGAAGAAGGACAAAGTTTGGAACGTTTTTATTTAGACTTTTTAAATAAGGCGGGAAAAACATGTTAATTGCATCGATTATCAAAGAAATGCGCCTATTAAGCCGCGATCTGCATGGCGTTGCCGTATTATTTATTATGCCGATTTTGTTTATGTTAATTATGTCGGTGGCCTTGAGTAACGATAATGCGTTAAGCAATCGCTCAGAAATTGTGTTGTTAAGTGAAAAAAATCAACTGAATGATGATTTCTTAGCCAAGCTCAAACAGGAAAATCTCGCCGTTATACAAGCGCCGCTGTCAGAATTAACACAATATCAAGCCGAGCTACAAGCGGGTAAGTTTGATTTATTGATTTTAAATCCGAATGAAAAACAGACCGCACTTTCAGAAGAACACGCCTTACAGCTTTGGTTAAATCCGAGCGTAGATCGCAGTTGGCTACTGGGTGTGAAAGGTGTATTGCAAAAGCATTATTCGCAACTGCGTTTAAACGATTATTTAGCAGACAATCACATTACGTTAGAAAATAATAAACGTAAGCCAATCAAAGAGATTCAAAATAAAGTCAATCAAGAACTGGACAGCAAATTCGCGCAAATTAACGATTATCTTGTGAAAGATTTGTGGCAAGAAATTTATGTAAATCGACAAGGAAAAGAGGTTTCTAAACCTAATTCTGTGCAACACAGTGTTCCGGCATGGCTGATTTTTGGCATGTTCTTTATTATGATTCCGCTTTCCAATGTGATGGCGATGGAACGCCAAACCAACACACTGACTCGGTTGCGTATGGCGCGAGCTTCTGCATTGAGTTTGATTATTGCCAAGCTAATTCCTTATTTTCTCATCAACCAATTACAATTTGTCGGCATGGTGGCGCTAGGTTACTTTGTGTTGCCTGCGCTAGATATGCCTGCGTTTACGCTTTCCGGAAGTTGGTTGCCTTATTTTGTCTTATCCACTGCAATAAGCCTTGCTGCACTAGGCTATGGTTTATTAATCAGTGTGCTGGCAAGGACGACCGAACACGCCGTCGTGTTGGGCGGGGGCGGTATTATTATCATGGCGGCCATTGGCGGTATTATGGTGCCGGTGTATGTGATGCCGGAAATCATGCAAACTATTGCTCAATTTTCCCCTATGGGTTGGGCATTAAGCGGTTTCCAAAATTTATTGTTAAACCAATATCACCTCAGCCAAATTCAACAACCGCTCTATTTATTAAGTGGTTTCGGCATGATTGCATTACTTTTTGCCACGCTGATTTATCAACAACAATTAACCAAACAAGCGAGATTCTAATGGCTTATCTTTTCACGCTGGAATCCCCGGCATTAGAACAAGAACTCAAAAAACTGATTATCCAAGAAACAGAAAAAGACGAATTTGACCCGACGGAAATCAGTGATGATGAATGGCTCTTCGGTGAACAAAGCCGCATTCAGTTGGATTCTTTAGATGCTTTGCAGGTCGTTGTGGCGTTGCAAGCCCATTTTGGCGTGCGTTTGCAGGGCGATCGCATGGTGCGTAAACACATGATGAACATACGTGATCTTGCTGCCTTTATTCGTGAACAACACCAAAAAGCCTAATGAACGTTTATCTCACTGCCGCTTCTGCCAAATTTGCCCATCATCTTGGGCAACGAACCTCTCATATGTTGGGACAACCGCTTCATTTCCCTTATTTCAACGCGTTTGATGAGGCGTTGTTCTCTCTTGAACAACTCTATGCTTATTTTGATGTAGAAATCGACCGCACTTTACAACTGGCAGGCTGGGATAAAAGCGAATTGAAAAACATCCCCATTTTGCTCGGTTCAACCGCCTATGTGATCAGCGATTGCGAGGCCCGTTTAGCTAATCATCTCCCTTTGCCAGAACAACACAGCCTGGCAGTCATTGCCGATGATTTACGCCAACGTTATCAAACCGAGGTCTTTAGCTTCGCAACCTCTTGCACCTCCTCTGCACAAGCGATGGGATATGCTTACAAAATGCTACAAAACGGTCTATATGAAAAAGCCTTGGTCATCGGGTTTGAAACATTTAATCGCCTGACATTTGAACATTTTCAAGCAATGAATTTATTATCGCAGGACGCACAATATTTGCCGTTAATCCAGCCAACAGGCATTGTGCTAGGCGAAGGCATCGGTTGTGTCGCCTTATCTGTTCAACCGAATCCGCAATGCTCTTGTGAACTATTGGGAGTGGTCACGCTAACGGACAACGAAAACCTAACGAACAGTAGTGAATCCGCATTACGTCACCTGATTCACGCCTGCTTAAACAAAGCCAATTTATCTCCCACACACATTGATGGGGTGAAGGTGCACGGTGTTGGCGGGAATGGCGATGAAATGGAGCTCCGCGTTTTACAAGACCTCTTTCCGCACGCGCAACAGCTTTCACTAAAAGCACGAATGGGGCACACGCTGGGCGCTAGCGGTGCATTAGAAAGCGCATTTTTATTCGAGCAATTTACAAACAATGAGCAAAAGTGCGGTTATTTTTTAAATTATTTCTTAGGCTTTGGCGGCAGCAATATTGCTTGGGTACTTAAGGTGGGGCAATGACGTATTATATTCAGCAAATCCATCATTTCAGTGGTAATCACAAAGATGACAAGTCCTTGCGTCAAGAATTGAAAACCTACGGCGTAGATGCTCGTCGTTTAAGCCGGTTTACGCAACTTGCCTTACTTGGCGCCCTTCCTCTCAAGGCCTATTTAGCAGAAGAAAGTGGGATTTACTTAGGTTCTCCATTTAATTCGCCAAGTAAATTCGACAAAATGTTCCACCAACTGACGGCACAAAAGCTACCAAGTCCGTTGGATTTCATAGCAAACATTAACAATGCGGCGACCTTCCAACTGGCGCAAACCTTACAAATTAACGGAAATTCGCTCTTCTTAGCGGTCAATCAACACACTATTTGGCAACCGTTACAACTGGCATTATTAGATTTAGAACAAGACACAATACCATCTGCTCTCGTCGGTTGGGTATTAGAAACGGATAACGAACAACAAGAAGGCGCCTGTTTTTGGGTAATATCGAAAGACGCTAAAAGTGCGGTCAAAAAATTAGCAGTTTTACCTAGCACGGATAACATGAAAGAGAAGGATTTTTTATCTCTAGTACAAGCGGCACTTTAATAGTGTCGGGCGCAGAACCCGACCTTACACATTAACCCTGCCAGCGTTTAAAAATTAACGATGTATTCACACCACCAAAAGCAAAGTTATTGTTCATGACATAATCCGTGTCAATATAACGGCCATCACCTTGAATATAATCTAACTTGCCGCAACGCTCATCAATATGATCTAGATTAATGGTTGGCGCAAACCAGCCATCACGCATCATTTCAATGGAGAACCAGGATTCTAACGCTCCACAAGCCCCAAGTGTGTGGCCTAAATAACTTTTTTGTGAACTTAATGGAATGTGACCGAATACGGCTTCTGTCGCGAGCGTTTCTGCAATATCACCTTGTTCTGTTGCCGTACCATGTCCATTCACATAACCAATATTTTCCGGAGATAAACAGGCATCTTTTAACGCCAATTCCATGCAACGTTGCATTGTGTCTTTTTGCGGGCGGGTCACATGCGCACCATCGCTATTCGCCCCATAACCTACAACTTCTGCAATAATATTAGCGTTACGGGCAAGCGCGTGTTCCAGCTCCTCGAGGACAAAAATCCCGGCACCCTCACCAATAACCAAACCATCACGATCTTTATCATAAGGACGTGGTGTTTTGTCCGGATTGGCATTATTGCGGCTGGCCGCATATAAAGAATCAAACACATAGACTTCCGACGGGCAAAACTCCTCCGCACCGCCAGCCAACATCATGGGAATTAAACCGTATTTTATAGATTCATAAGCGTAGCCGATACCTTGGCTACCGGAAGAACACGCACTAGAAGTAGGAATAATTCGTCCAGTCAAACCAAAGAAGATTCCGATATTGGCAGCGGCGGTATGCGGCATCATGCGCACATAAGTATTTGCATTAAAACCGTCAGATTTCCCAGTCATAAGCAGCTCTGCCGCATCACGCACATCATTGGTAGAGCCTGTCGAAGAACCACAAGCAACGCCCATTCTGCCGTCCTTTAAATAAGCCAGAATTTCGCCTTTTTCATCCAATAATCCCGCATTTGCTAACGCATTTTCAGCGGCTTCCACAGCAAATTGTGACACCCGCCCGAGGCTGCGTAATTGTTTACGATTCCAATGTACCGGCGGCTGATAATCGAAAATTTCCGCGCCTAAACGGGCTTCCAGCTCAGGATAGCGTTCAATCCAATCTTCTTTTGCCAGCACAGCATTTTGTTTGCCTTGAAATGCAGCTTTAATTTCTTGCCACTCTTTACCAAAGGCAGTCACAGCACCAATGCCGGTGACGACAACTCGTTTATTCATATAATCATTCCAATTTATTTATTATATTAATGCTATTTTTTCTAATTAATTTCAGGGTTTTCTTATCTAAAATTTCGATTGTTAATAAACCTGCATCGCTCAAATTAATTTCAGTATCATAAATTTGATTAGATGTAGTAAAAAGTTCTCTAGAATTTTCCTCTGAGTTAAAATCTCTATACCTCCAAGAATTGGGCTTGAAAGACCAACGCAAATCTTTACTACCTATTATTTTTACAATGATATTTTTATCTCTGACGATATTTGCATATATCGAATAACTGCCTATTGGTAAGGTTTTATCAATATCCTTAAATAATATATTTTTACCAAAATTACCATTCTCTATAAATTTATTACTCTCTAAATAATATGAATACAGTTCTTTTAATCTTTTAGGTAGTAAAAGGATAGTAATAATAAATAGGAAAGTTTTTATTGGATTGTCTTTAAAGTAAGATAATATTTCGTCTAACATAGCCCGCCATTCACGGCGATCACTTGGCGGGTGATGTAAGCCGCTTTTTCATCCATGAGAAAATCTACCGCATGTGCAACTTCTTCCGGCTCGCCCATTCGCCCTGCCGGAATCATTTTTAGAATTTCATCAATAGGCACATTTTCATCCAGAATATCCGTATCAATTAATCCCGGTGCCACACAATTTACCGTAATTTTACGTTTTGCTAATTCCACTGCAAGCGCCTTCGCCGCACCGATAATCCCGGCTTTGGAAGCACTATAATTGACCTGACCACGATTGCCGATTAAGCCCGATACCGATGTAATACAAACAATACGCCCTGCTTTGCGGCGACGGATCATCGGCATCATAATCGGGTGTAATACATTGTAAAAACCATCCAAATTCGTACGCAATACTTGATCCCAGTCCTCTTCGGTTAAGGCTGGAAATGCGTTATCACGAGTGAGTCCTGCATTCAGCACCACGCCGTAATAAGCACCGTTCTCTTCCACATCGGCAAGTAGCTTTTCTGCGACCTCCGCACGATGACTGACATCAAACTGTAATACGCGAGCACGTTGCCCCAATTCACGAACAGCCTGTGCAACCTCTTCCGCCTCTTCCACTCGACTACGGCAATGCACCACAATGTCAAAGCCTGACTGTGCCAACTGTAAGGCAATCGCCTTACCAATACCTCGGCTAGAACCTGTGATTAAAACTGTTTCACTCATATAAATTCCTTAGATTAGATAAAAAGTGCGGTGGTTTTTAGCGATGAATTTACGCTTGCGGTCTGAAGACATTTAACGCGCCTTCCACGATAATCTGTTGACTGTGAGCATCGATTAATTGGCAATCGAACACGCCAAAACCAGAGGCATCTTCAATGGAAAGCTTAATTTGAATACGTAATTTACTACCCATAGCAATATAAGGTTGATGAATACTTAATTTACGCGAACCCAGCCAGTACCCTAATCCGATGGGTTTTCCAAGTTGCGCACATTTACAGCCATCCCAGGCGGCAACGCCTTGCGCCATAATTTCCGCCCCTAAAAAACTAGGCAGTATCTCCCCATGGAGAAAAAGGTTATCCGGTCGAACTTCCATCTCGGCAATCAAAAAATCTGTACCAAAATCAAGAATTTTGTCCAGCATAATCATTTTGCCACTGTGCGGAACCAAAGGTGCAATGTCTGTTATCGGACAGGTTAAATCAGGCATGTCGTTCTCCTAAAATCAATACGGTATTATTTCCACCAAAAGCAAAAGAACTGCTTGCGCCAATGCGTTGTGGCTTAGCCCACTGACTTTTTTCATCGGTGATATTTATTGCCGGCAATGCGGCATCGGTCTGATGATCCCACAATTGTGCTGGCAACTTACCTGTCGGATTCAATGTACGATCGATAATGCCCCATACAATCGCCGCCTCTACAGCCCCAGCTGCGCCAAGAGTATGCCCAGTGTAGGGTTTGGTCGTGGTGCATGGCGTATTATCGCCAAACACCTGATGAACCGCTAAGGTTTCCATTTGGTCGTTATGTACTGTGCCCGTGCCATGTAAATTAATCCAACCGATTTCATCCGCGGCTAATTTCGCTGAGTTCAGTGCAGCACGAAACGCAGCAATCGCGCCCTCACCTTCAGGATGCGGAGACGACATATGATAAGCATCGCTACTTGCGCCGTAACCTAACAACGCAATGTTGCTTTCCTCTAATTTTTCTCGTGTCATGATAAAAACAGCTGCGCCTTCACCAAGATTGATACCATCACGATTAACCGAAAGCGGGTTGGAGCGTTTATCAGACAACACAGACAAAGAGGAAAAACCGCTGATCGTGAGAGGCGAAAGTTCATCTACCCCACCGCAAATCACCGCATCACACAAGCCGGCATTTAATAAACGAGCGGCACTGATTAATGCTTTTGCGCCGGAAGTACAGGCAGTAGAAATACCGTAAGTTAGCCCTTCCAAACCATATTGATAGGCGACAAAATCAGCCGGTGCAGAAAAATATTGTTGCTGTTGTTTAAAGGATTCACCTGACCAGTCATGATGTCGTGCCGCATATTTAAACACCGGAATATTTTCATCAACACCGGTTGTCGATGTGCCAATTACTACGGCAATACGATGTTTCCCAAAACGTTGAATGGCCGATACGATCTGATCTTCTATTTGCGCCAAACAATGCCACAGTAATTGATTATTACGGCTCACATGAATTTCCGGTAAATCCTGTGGAAAAGGACGTAAAGGAACATTCACTTCGCCAAAGACGCGTGGTTTTCCGTCTAGCCCATAAATATGAAAAGCACGCTCGGAAAGCTTTAGTGGCGAATCCTCGGCATTCAGTAAATGTTGAACATGTCTCTCGATACCTTCACCTAAACTGCTTAGGATTGCCGGTTTGCTTAAATAAAGTGCGGTCATTTTTCTCTTAATTTAGTTCCTCGATTCGCCAATGGCTATGATCCGACAAATCGATTTCAATCATGGATGGCAATTGTCTGATTTGCCATACTTTTTTCTGTTTAACAAAATAATCTGCGCCGTTTGAAATAGGCTGAACAGCGCTAAAATCAAATAAAGGTTGCTGCGGGTTTAACGCCGTAGAAAGGGCGGAAAAAAGCTGACGAGCCTGTTGATTCGGCATAACAAAACCGTCATTTTGCCACCCTTGTTTAGTTAAAATTACTCTCGCTAACGGTGCACCAAGCGGATCCGTTTGCACCCAACGCCATTGTTGCGCATCCATTTGTAAGGTTAACAAACTGGCTTGCTGTAATTGATTTTCAGCCGTCACTTGTTCGACTTTAAAGATTCGAATGCCTTGATGCGCCGGCAACTGTTTTACCGTGGGCAATGTGCTACACGCCGTTAGCATGGCAAAAAAGAGAATTAAACAATATTTCATACTTCCTTACCGCAACATTTTAAACGTAATGATAACACTGAATAACACACCAAGACTGACGCTTAAACCAAAAGAGGCAACAGCAGGTGTCGAGCTTAAACCCAGTAAAACAAAGGAAATGAGCGTTGTGGTCGCCGCCAATAATACCGCAATGTACTTACCGTATAAAGGTTCATTTGCTGTTTGCATATAGGCGGTATAGTCAATCCCGATGGCAGACACCAATAACAAGCCGAACATCGTAAATAAACTGATTGGCCAACCTACCCAGCCGAAAATGGCTATCGTCAACACAATAGCACACAATGGTGGCAACAACATGGTCACCGTCTTTTTCACACCAAAGAAATGCCATAACAATAAACCGGCAAACAAAAATGACATTGCTTTAAGCCAGGCAGCCTGATCACGGGTGGCTTGAAATGCCTGATTCAGATGCGATCGTTTATCCGTCCAAAAGATATCTTGTTGATTAGCCAAATTTTCAAATGGAAAGGCCGATTGACCAACAATCTGAACAATACCGGCAACTTTCTCCGGCACCAAATGCCCCAAATATAACGTTTGCCACGCTTGCCCGATTTGTTGCTGCAAGGCAGAAGACAAAGATAAAGGTGTTTCTGTACCTAACACCAGCAAAGCGGTTTGGATGGTTTCCGGCGGAATCCCAATATCTTGCAACACAGCATAATCTTGCTGTTGGATCACCGCAGTGAATTGCTGAATGAATTGCTGCTGTTGGTTTGTTGACATAATCCATTGAGATAAGGCTCGGTACGGAATATTTTGCGCCTCTAGTTGCTGAGTCAAGACAGTCTCTTTTTCCAGTAATTCATCATCATTCTCTGCAAGCACCAAGAAATAACGATTCCCTAAATCAATACCCGTTAACTCACTGATTTGTTTGGCTTCCATCAGCATTCCCTGCGGCATAGCAACCCATTCGCGAATATCATCGCGCCAACTTGATTGAAACAACCCTGCCGCAACAAAAAGCAAAGCGATGCTTTTCGCCAAAATGCCGAATTTATAGTGTAAAAACAGCGTAAAAATCGACCGCACTTTAGGTCGGAAAAGCAAAGGTTTTGCCTGATAATGACGAAATAGTGGCGGCAAAAAGAGCAAGGTCGCTAACATCGCAGCAATCAGCGCTACGGCAGAAAAAAGTGCGGTTTGTTTTAATACCGGAAGCACCGTAAAACCTAACAAGCCATACCCGAGCAACGTCACCAATAAGCTAATCAAAAAGGTAAAACGCAATTTCCGCATGGTCTGAGCGGCGTTCCAAGTAATATGAGAAAGTGAAGAAGAAAGCCAATGAAGCGGGAAATCAATGAGCACACCGATTAAGCTGGTGCCGATAACAAGGGTTAAAATATGAATTTGTCCAAATGCGTACACCGTTGCCGTCACGCCACCTAACATACCGGCTAAGATCGGCAAAAACAACCACAGCACACGAAAGGTTCGAAACGTAAATAGCAACAACAATAAGGTCAGACTAATGCCCAAGATACTCATGAATGTGCTTTCTTGTTCTGCTTTCACTTTGGCATGAGCCGCAAATAACGCCGCACCGGCAGCACGCATTTGCCCTTTATTTTCTTCAATTTGAAGACGATTTTGCGCCAAAAGTGCGGGTAAATTAACAGATGGATTAATCAAATTACTCTGGCGTAGTACACCTCGTAATAACACCCATGTTTGATCATTTTCCGTCACATAAAGCATGCCATTTGTCGCATTCCATTGAAGACGACTTTGTGTTTTCGCCTGTGGCAAAATAAAACGCCCCAATCCTAGCCAATCTTGCTCTAAAGATAATAAATTACTTTGCGTAAAAGGATTGAGCAATTGTTCGGCATATTGTTGGAAATATACTTGGGGCTCCGTTAATAACTGCTGACGAATGTCTTTCGGCAAGGAGGCTAAACGTAGGTGTTTGATTTCATTGCGTAACACATCAATATCCGGTTGCATTCGGTCATTGACCTGAGAAAACAACCCACTTTCCCGCCATTGTTGCGCCACAGACGCATTTAATGTAAAGGCGGTTTGCGCATCCGAATGACCGACCAGCAAAATCACCTGTTGATTGAGTTGTTCTTCTTGATGTTGATCCGCCTTCACCTGCCAAGACGACCAGCCTTGTTCTTGTGGTAATAAAGCGCGCAAATCCGTTTGTAGCCAATGACCTTGCTTCACAGCATAGCCAAACAGCAACAAGATGATCAGTAAAAATAAAGCATAAAGAAAGGCAAGTGCGGTAGATTTTTTCATCGTTTTTTATTCCAACGCTGCCTGAGCGAACGCCGTTAACGGTTGGTTTTGTTGGACATTATCAAAATGAATCCGGGTCTTATCCCCTTGTTTTTCATCTAACACAATGGTTTTCACCACGCTATCACCTTGAATTTGAATATGATTAAAAATCTGTTTCATCAGCAAGGAACTTGGCGTTAACGTTAAAGACCAATTTTTCGCTTCACCAACCAGCGTTGCATCAAATTGCGTTTTTAACCCGGAAATATCCCCTGATAACAAACCGAGGAACAAGCTAATTTGTTCCGCTTGTCCCATTTTTCCATTTACCACCCATTGCTTTCCATCCCATTGCATAATGCCGTCTTTTTTTACACGTAGCTGATTAGTAAAGGGTTTTTCCATTTGCCATAAAAGCCCTTTCTGCGCTAATAAGATGAATTTACCTTGTGTAGTAATCGGCTTATTTAAAGATTTTAGAAAACGCTGCTGAGTAAAATCACCTTGCACGTTTTGCGGGGTTTGCAACAAAGTAATGAGTTCATTTTCAGAAAACGCCCAGCTCAACGGACTCAACCACAATAAACAAATAGCCAATAAAATACGCATTATGCCGTCTCCCGTTGGAAAGTCGGATGATTTTCCACCGCACTTCGCCAACAAGGCGGTGTCTGCAATTGCATCTCTCCGCTTTTAATTTCTACCACCACTTGCGTTGTGCTACCCGCAGTGAGTTTCTCGTTCGTTGCAATATCACGAATAATATAATCAATGCGAATGCAGGTTTCATATTCCACCAACGCAAGCTCCACACGAATTTTTTGGCGAAACAACGCCGGTTTCACATATTTCAAATTCAACTGGACGATAGGCCAACCGTAGCCTTTTTCTTTCATCACATCATAGGTGTAATGAATTTCGTCCAAAAAGGCACAACGCGCCATTTCCAAATATTTCACATAATGTCCATGCCACATAATATTCATGGAATCCACATCAAAAAACTGGATTTCATATTCAGAAGCATGGTGACAATAAACATGTTTTTTCTTTCTTAACATTTTAATCATCTTCCCAAAAATCGTAAAAATTGAACCAATACAGTGGGTTTTCGGCACATTCTTTCGCTAATAAATCCGCATAGCGTTGCATTGCCTGTTCAATATTCTCAGCACGTTGCTTTCCGCACCCCTCAATAGGACCGGAGAAATGACGTAATTTCAAATGATAATCGCCCCATTTTTTTACGCAAAAGACGGTGTTAATTGGTGCTTTCAGTAAACTTGCCATCAGCCATACACCTTGCGGAAAGGAAGCTTGTGCACCTAAGAAATTCACTTTTTGCGTTTTATCGCCACGTACCGGTACGCGATCGGCCGCAATCGCAATCCACTCGCCACGTTCAAGCCGTTCATGTAGCTCCAACATTTTTGCTGCATCCAAATCTTCTACTTGAATTAATGGTAAGGAGGTGGCTCCCGCCTTTTCGAGGGATTCATTAAAGGCTTGGGCATGACGGTTATGTACCAAAATGTTTAGCTTAAAATTGCTATGATTTTTGTTATCGACCAACGCACGACAAATCTCAATATTGCCAAAATGAGAACAAACCAGAATTTGTCCACGACCTTCTGAGCGAATGGCTTGATAGACGTTATCCGTGTCATCATCAATTAAATCAGAATAACGAATTTTTTTCTGCCAGACGGCAAAACGATCGGTGATCGCCTCACCAAAGGCTAAAAAATGACAAAACACGGGATAACGGGGCAAATTAACCTGTGGAAAGGTTTGTTGTAGTCGTTGTTGATAGCGACGAATATTACGCCGAGCCTTCCGAGAAGTCAGAAAAAAATAGCCCACTACAAAAAAAGTGATCAGTTTAATAACCCACAACGAGCAGTATTGCACAATAAGGCGAGTTAAGTTTAAGGAGAGCTTACTCCCACGCTCATTCTGCTCTGCCCAATGCTGAGAGCTCATATTTTACGCCCCGTCAATACTCGTGCCAACATACCGAAAAACAAACGGCTGTGCATTTTACTGATACACCAGTTATCTGCAAAACCACGAAAATGAGATATGCCGCCCTGTTGATAACGTACCGGTGTATCAACCCAAATTAAAGGGATTTGATGCCAATGGGCTTTCACCACAATATCGATATCGAAATCCATACGATTTCCTAACGACTCCGCTTGCATTAAATCCAAAATCGGCGCTAAAGGATAAAGACGAAAACCGCACATGCCATCTTGAATATCAAAAGAAAGCGTATGAATAGCATTCCAAAAATCCGTAATTTTACGTCCGTATAAACGCGCTTTCGGTGCATCCTCACCATAAATCGGTTTACCGCAAATAAGTGCGGTCGGATTTTTTTGCATTTCGAGCAACATTTTTGCCATATCCGGAAGGTGGTGCTGCCCATCGGCATCCACTTGAATGCCATGCGTAAACCCCATTTCAGCCGCTTTCACGAAGCCAATTTTCATTGCCGCCCCTTTGCCTCCGTTAGTCGGGCAGTAATGCACAAAAACGTTAGGTGTATGTTGCAATGTTTTCAAGACGTCCACGTGGGTCTCAGCAGAGCCATCATCGACAATTAACACCGGAAAATCTTGATTAAGCACCTGCTGAACAACATCTTCTATCGTGTTGGAATGATTATAGTGAGGAATAATGACAATGACCTTGTTCATAGCCCCACCTCTTTTTCTGCTAAAAAGGCTTGTTCAAAGTCAGGCTTACTAATTTTAGATTGACTATTACGAGGGAGTGTTTCTACAAAACGCCAAAAACGTGGTACTCCTGCATGTTCTTGCGTTTTCATTAGAAAGTGACGTAACTGACTTACCAAGGCATGTCGTCCAAGTTTCTGATAGGCTTGCATGCCATCGGAATTTAACGCAATCCAAGCCGCCGGGCGAAAATGCATCGGATGTTGCGCAACATAACAATCCACCACCCAAGGGTGACGCAATAAGTTATGTTCGATGTTCACTAATGAAATACGCTTGTCACCAAATTTCACAATGCGATCAATACGCCCTAATAAATGAAATTTGTCCTCAAATAATTCCGCAGCATCTGCCGTTTGTTCCCGCTGATTTAGCCAAGCAGAATCAACCCATAAGGCACCATCGCTATTCAGTCCGACTCTGGTCATTGCGGTCGGCTGCCATAACCCATCATCAGCCCGAAAAGCAATCGCGCCGGTTTCTGTACTTCCGTAGCACTCAATCACATCAACCTTCAATTGTTGCCGAATAGCATTGCCGGTATCTGTCGGTAACACACCGCCGGAGGAAATCATTCCCAGCAAAGGGCATTGATGTAACTTCGCATCATCCAGGTTTAAGCGGGTCAAAAGCGTTGGGCTGCTAACCCAAATACTTATCGGTGCAGCAAAACTTTCTTCAATCAAACCTTCAGGATAAGGCTGTTGTTGACGTGCAATCGTCCACCCCATAATAAGCGGCAACATAATGCGGTATGAGAGACCATAATGATGTTGCACAGAAACACTGGAGACTAAATGAATATGATTCCCCTGCGGGAAAGGAAGAGATTTATGGATGGCTTCCGCCTCTAACCACATTTGTCGAGCTGTTTTGACCAGTATTTTCGCCTGTCCGCTACTGCCTGAGGTTTTTAGCCAAATTTCTGTCGAATCATTACAATCAAAGTGCGGTGGGTTTTCAGGGTGTTTTTGTGCAATACCATAATGATGAAAAATAGCGTCATCAAACAGAAAATCCGCATTTTCTTTGATCCATTGTTGATTTTCCGAAAGCAAATTAGGAGGAAGTAAAATACGCGTACCGGAATGAAAACACGCCAGCATAGCACATGCAAAAGATGCCGCATCATCAAACCAAAAAGCCACTGATTTAATTTGTTCTTGCTTTAATTGTGCTGAAATTTGCCATGCTCTTGTCAAAAAATCTTGCCATTGCCAGTCAGGATGGTGAGCAATTAATGCATTAGGATCCCGTAGATTATTCATAATGTTTTTTTACTTTTTGTCTGACCAACCATTCACCGGCCATCACAATCGCCATAATGCAATAGGAAATCACACCGGTGTAGAGTGCCCAAAAATCATAATATTCCAATCCAATGGCTGAGCCAGTAATCAAGATATTTACAATAAAAACCCCACACCACAGTTGAGTGACTTTTCGGGTATAACGAACACCATGCTCATTTAAATCCGGTGTTTGAAGACGCGCTAAACGCTCCACGACAGTTTGCCCACGCAATAGGCTCCCACCAAATAAGGAAAGCATTAACAGGTTAATGACGATAGGGTACCAAAACATGGTTTCAATGGAGCGGGTCAGTGCCACCACCGATAAAATAAACGCCATACACCAAGCAAAATAACGTTGCCCCTGCTGTTGAACAACCCCTTTACACGACCAAAGCAACGCCATAATCCAAGGTAAATGAAACAGTATTTGCTGATTATCGGCGAATAACCAGAGTATCGGATAAGAAATACCAGTTAACGTCAGTAAAAGGTTGATAATAATCTTAATCATATTCACAAGAGGCAACACAATTTATGAGGCAAACAAGTGATAACATGGTTAACGATACGATAACACTGCGACGCCGCTACAGCACATATCATTTTCTACTTTCAGTTGGAAAGTAACTTTATCCCGTTTCTCGGCGACGTTTAATTCAAGAGAAAAACGATCATTCGGACGTAAGAATTTTTGGAATTTCAATTTATCCAAACGGCTAAATTCAACATCCTGCGCCACCAATGCTTTAATCTTGTCACTAATCCATTGCAATTCAATTGCGCCCGGCACTAAAGGGAAATTTACAAAATGATCTTTAAGATACAACAAATCTAATGGCACTTTGCCGGTTGCCTGATAATGACGTTCAGTTTGCTGTTCGGTTAACCAAATCGGTTCACGCTGCGGCTCAATACAAGTGCGGTTAAATTCCAGTTTGTTTATTTTAGATTGACTATTGCGCGGCAATTTATCCGTAAAACGCCAAAAACGCGGAATCGCCGTCTTATCCTGTGTTTCAGCCAAATAGGCTTTAAGTTGATCAATCAAATGACGTCGACCATTCTCTCTTAAAATGTCAATCCCTTGTCCATTTAATCCGACCCAAGCAGCCAATCGAGGTTGTTCAGGATGTTGCGCAATATAGCAATCCTCAACCCAAGCATGTTGGTTTAACTTGGCTTCAATACCGGCTAATGAAGTACGTTTATCACCGATTTTGACGATACGATCACTACGCCCTAATAAACGAAATCCACCATCAAGAAACTCCACCACATCTGCCGTTTGCTCACGTGTCGAAAGCCAACATCCCTCAATCCATAGCGCGCCATCTTCATTACAGCCTAAACGACTATCCGGCAAGGTTTGCCATAAATGAATATCATCACGAATCGCAATCGGGCCGGTTTCCGTACTGCCATAAATTTCAATGACAGGCTGCTGCAATAAATGGCGCATTTGTTCTGAAGTTTCTTCCGGTAATGCGCCACCGGAAGAAATCACACCGACAATATTTTTCGGCATTATAGTATTAAACCAGTCAATACGGGTTAGCATAGCGGGACTACTGATGATCACTGTCTGTTCGGTATTCCGCGCTTCAGCAAGCATACATTCCGGATAAAATTGTTGCTTACGCCCAATTTGCCAGCCATTGACCAAGGACATCATGATGTGTACGGTTAAACCATAAATATGTTGAATACTGACCGTACTAATGGCCGTCACATTATTCTCTGCTTTAAACGGCAAGGCTTCCGCCAAGACTTCCGCACCAAGCCACATTTGCTCTACGGTTTTAACGATTGTTTTTGCCTCACCGGTACTGCCGGAGGTTTTCAACCAGATTTCCGTTTGATTGTCATAATCAAAGAGCGGTCGATTTTCAATATGTTTTTGACAAGACTGTTGTGCACCAAAATCATCAAAACACGCTGCCAAGGAAGAGTGAATCTCCACATCGGTTAGCCACAAATCCGCATGGGCACTCACCCACGCTACACTTTCCTGTGAAAAATTCGGCGGGAAAAGTACCCGCACTTTGGCATGCCAAGCGGCTAAAAGCGTACATGCCAATTTAGCGCCGTCTTCTAACCACACTGCAACAGCTCGAATGTGGCGGTGTTGGAATTCTGCAGACATTTGATACGCTTTTTGTTCAAAATCTGAATACGGCCATATAGGATCGTGTGCAATGAGATCGGTTGGGGCATATTTACGCATTATTGAACGCTCTGACTGATTTTTAGTACGGCTTTAACCACATCATCTACGGTACGAACATTACGAAAATCTTCCGCTTGCAATTTGTGGCCTGTTTTACGTTTAATGTGATCGATCAAATCAATCGCATCAATGCTATCAATTTCTAAATCTTCATACAGATTGGTTTCCGGCTTAATTCTTTCCGGTTCGATTTCAAATAAAGACTCAAGTGCCTCACTCAATAAATCTCGAATTTCTTGTTCGGTCATATTACGCCTCACCTTTTTGACTACGAATAAAACTTGCCAAGGTCGCTACACTTTCAAAGTGATTACGTACTTGAGTTTGTTCACTATCCAGCTGTAAATGAAATGTTTTTTGCACTGCCAAGCCCAGTTCAAGGGCATCAACAGAGTCCAACCCTAAACCATCATCACCAAAAAGTGCAGTGTCATTTTCAATATCTTTAACACTGATATCTTCTAATGCCAAACTATCAATAATTAATTGTTTAATTTGCTGTTCCAGTTCCATTTTTGTTGTCCTTTGTGTGTAAATTAAAATAATCTTCTAAATATTTAGTCAATCGACGAGAAGCCATTGGTAAAGATTGGGTTTGTAGCCAGTCTTGAGGATCGATATCCTCCCCAACAATAAGCTCATATTGAATGCGTGTTTTCGGAATTTGATACCACGGTTGACCTTTTTTCAAATTTAACGGAAGCATTCGAATCACGACTGGTGTAATCACTTTAGCGCTACGTAAGCCGATAGATACCGCACCTCGGTTAAGGTTAACCACCCCATCCCAACCGGTTCGCGTTCCTTCTGCAAAAAGCAATAAGGCTTGTTCTTTGAGTACCTCATCGCTTTGTTCAAGTAATTCGACAGACTCCGTATTAGGTAAAAAACCACAGGCTAATATCTGATTTCGCATGGTAGGGTTATTTAATAAATCTTTTTTAACAATACAGTTGAGCGTTGGCACTTTACTTAAAATTAATACCACATCCAGTAAAGAAGGATGATTAGGCAGTATTAATTGTCCAGGACGACCAAGCTTTTCAAACCCCTTATAACTAACTTGCAACAAACCAGCAAAAGATAAATAGCGAATAAAGTAATTCCAAATCCGACCAACAAAACGGCGTGTTTTTAGCTGGCTTTGTAGTGCATGGCTTTTACTAGTAAGTATATAAGGATATAAAACTAATTGAAGCATGCCTCCTGCGATCCCCCAAAAGAAAAAACCCATTGCCGTCCCAACAAATCGCCGAAACCAGTCTAATTTTTCTGCCATGCCCAAACGCCTCCAGTACTATTTGGCGTTTGCCATTGTGTGCAGTTTAAATGCTGATTTTTAACCCATTCTAAGGCTGAATCTAAAACAGGCTCCATTTCAAAAGCGCTATTAGAAAGACTTAATTGGTATTGTTCCCCGGCTTCCACCACCAATGCCAACGCATAACTAAAAGGCTGACGCATAACCGGATGAGCGTTGTATTCCAGGGCAAGAGGTGATTCTGCGACAACCACAAGAACCTGCTTTTCACCTTCCCGTAACAGGAGATAGGCTTCCAATAAAGCAACTTCTAAATTATCTTTGTTAGCCATTAACGCTGTCGTTTCCGCTTTTACTTTACGCAATTCAGACCATTGCCCGATTAGTGCATTGTGTACTGACAAACTGAAAGAGGTTGGGGATACATCCCCTTCCGTTAATAAGGCATGCCATAAACTAAAGTTGCGATTAATTTCACTATTTGCCGATGCATAAACCACCGGTAAATTGGCTTTCTCCTCAACCAGATTCCAAGCCGCCTCAAAAATTAAACGGGCGGAATCGCTTAAACGGCGACGTTTTAATGGCGCTAAAAACTCAAGTTTAGGAACAAAATCAGGAAAACTTTCACTATTTTGTTGCCAATGCGCATATCCTAGCGCCCAATCATGGTTGGATAATGTCTTATTACAAACAATGTTCCACGCTGAAATATTGCAAGAAAACTGACAAACGGTCTTAGTCATTATGGCTTATTGAAAGAGTTGGTTAATCATTAAATCCGTTTGACCTTGTAAACCAACCTGATCAACACGTTCTTTCTCATCACCGCGACGTTTATACGATAATGATCCCAAAGATTGTTTTGTTTCCATCGTTTTTAATTCAAATTTTGCGCGTGCAATAATATTACTGTTGCCTCGCACGTTGAAAAATAAAACGTGATCACAATCCGCTTTATTTCTCATTAATTCAGCTGAAATATTTTTATTTTTTAAACTACGCGTTAATGCATCAATAAAATTATCCGGCGCGGCTTTAATACTGCCTTTTAAACAAATATGCTTAATGTTCTGAGTCGCACTAACAGGTTTTAAATCAACAACACCAGAAGAACAAGCTGTCAAAGTAAATGCGGCTAAACTCATAGATAACAATAATTTTTTCATAAAATGATCCATTTAATTAAATTTAAAATATCAAAATGCAAATTTTGTCAATTTTACCTACCCGACCTAATTAAAGCAATCGCAACCCAATAAGAAAGACAATATGTTAATTCGTAACTAAAATAAAAATGCTATACTCAATCCGATTGTATTTACGATCTCAATTTATTCACTACCCAAGGAGAGGTTTATGAAACTTACTATGAAATTAAGCGTGTCTTAGCCAGCATCTTCATCGTCGCTTGCGCACCAAGAGACACTGCACATCACTATGATATCCAAAGCGCTTTAAAATCAGCGGAAGCGCAAGGCATCATAAACCCAAACATTAAACTTTATTTCGGCAAACCTGCACCGGGAAAAGTCATCGTAGCAAATGCCGTAACGAACAAAAAAACGAATGCCGCCAACAAGTCAGATGAAAAAGCCTGCCAATGGGCATTCTTATCCGCCGTAAAACAATTACAAGAAAAAGCACAGGCCTCAGGTGCCACAAAAGTGGGTAACATCGTGAGTTACTATAAAAAGAACCCTTATACTAGCGAAACACAGTATGAATGCCACGCAGGCAATCTTATCGCCGGTGTCGCGCTAAAAGGCGATATCGTCAAATAATCGAGAATATTCATTCATAAAATAAAAAAGGCATAGTTTGACTATGCCTTTTTCTTTATAAAACACGGTAAAAAATGACCGCACTTTTAACAATGCAACGACAATAATGCCGATAAATCCGACATTTCTACCGTTGGTAAAAGACGAGCATCGCTGAATTGGTGAATATGCTTTTGGGTTAAGTTTAACCAAACTGCTTGGCAGCCAGCTTGAATCGCGCCTTGCACGTCTGTTTGTAAATTGTCGCCTACATGCAACAGTTGGTGTGGTGAAATATTGAAATGCCGGGCGGTCTGTCGGAATAAATCCTCATGAGGTTTAGCTCTGCCATGCTCACCGCCACGTAATGTTAAATCAAAGTGGTGAAAGCCAATACGTGCCGGTTCTACATTGCCATTAGTCATCGCCACAAGCTTATAGCAAGACTTGAGTTGTTGCAGAATCTCAAAACTCTGCGCCGGCACATCGATTTGATGGCGCCAGTGTAAAAAGTACGACATCGCTTGTTCAGAAATAGTAGAAATTTCCACCGCACTTTTTTGCCTTTTTGCTAATAGCGCTTGTAAACTTTGCGTTCGCCATGCAGTAACATTTTCTTGGAGAAGAGGATTTTCACGCCCAATCATTTCTTTCCAAAATATCCATTCGGCATGTGTCACATCTTGGACACCCTCATATTGACGCAAAAATACCAGAAATTCATTTTCCGCTTTAATCATCACCTGTGAGTTATCGTATAAGGTGTCATCCAAATCAAAACTAATCACCTGAAAAGGATATAAAGTGCGGTAGAATTTCATGGTGGTTCTCTTATTTTTTCCGTTTGGCTCGCGGATGCGCCGCATCATACACGTCTGCTAAATGTTGAAAATTTAAGTGTGTATAAATTTGTGTTGTCGATAAATGACTGTGTCCGAGCAATTCTTGCACTGCGCGTAAATCCGAACTGGCTTCCAACATATGAGTAGCAAAAGAGTGGCGGAGTTTATGCGGATTCAAATGGCTATTCAGCCCTTGTCGAATGCCCCAGCGTTCCAAACGCATTTGAATCGTGCGCGTTGACATGCGATTCCCCAACTGGCTGACAAACAACGCATCGTCTTTTGGGTTAAATAACAACCGCACTTTGAGCCATTGTTGAATGGCGTGGGAAGCATAACGCCCCAGTGGCACAATGCGCTCTTTGTTCCCTTTACCAATCACCCGTACTTCACGCACGCGAAGATTAATACTGTTTAAGTTCAATCCTTGCAATTCCGACAAACGTAAACCGGAGCTGTAAAACAATTCAATCATGGCGCGATCGCGGATATCAATGGGTTCCTTACTGTCATTAGCAAGTAATAGCTGAATTTGATCCGTATCGATGTTTTTGGGTAAATGTTTGGGTTGCTTAGGCGCGGAAACGCCCACAGCCGGATTCACCTTGAGCTGCCCTTGATACACCAAATAACTTAAAAAGCGGCGCAACGCAGAAAGGCGTAACGCTAAGCTTTTTTCTTTTAGGCCATCCTGTTTACTGCTTTGTGCCAACACATAGCGCACAATACTTGGTGTGACTTGTTGCCATTGTTGAATTCCGGCGTCCTGCAAAATGGCGATAATGCGTACCAACTGATGTTGATAGTTGGTCAGCGTATGAGGGCTCACTTGACGTTCAATGCGCAAGTAAGTCAGGTATTTTTGCAGTTCGTTTTGCATCGCAGATGATCGACCATTAGAGATAAATCACACCGTCATAGACGTGGGTAGCGCTACCGGTCATATACAGCGGATGCCCTTCGCCTTGCCATTCAATCAGCAAACTGCCGCCGGGCAAATCCACCTGCACTTCATTGTCCAATACGCCTTGCATAATCCCCACAGCGACGGCTGCACAAGCACCGCTGCCACAGGCTTGGGTTTCGCCCGCGCCTCGCTCATGTACGCGTAATTTAATATGTTTGCGGTTCACCACCTGCATAAAACCGGCATTCACCCGTTCCGGAAAACGCTCATGGTTTTCAAGTAATGGTCCGAGCTGCGCCACATTGGCGGTCTGAATATCATCCACCTGCACCACACAATGGGGATTCCCCATGGATACCACGCCACACAGTACCGTTTGAATTTCCGTGCGCAGAATATAATTTTTCTCGAATTTATTAGCGGTAAACGGAATTTTATTCGGCTCCCAAATGGGTTCGCCCATGTTCACACGCACATTGTCGTCTTCTTTGACGGTCAACACCATTTTGCCGTTTTGTGTACTGACAGCGATATCTTTTTTGTTGGTTAGGCCTTTGAGCGTCACGAAACGGGCAAAACAACGGGCACCATTACCACATTGCGCCACTTCACTGCCATCCGCATTAAAAATACGATAATGAAAATCCAATTCGGGATCATAAGGCGGCTCCACCACCAACAGCTGATCAAACCCAATGCCACGATGACGATCCGCTAAACGTTTAATGGTATCCGTTGGGAAATACACGTTCTGTGTAACGGCATCCACCACCATAAAATCATTGCCCAGCCCGTGCATTTTAGAAAATTGCATGTGTATCCTTAAAATCGTTTAAATCATGCGAAACATTATAATCAGCCCTATCCGTTGAGTAAATCTATTGCTTCTACGCTAAAAAAATGCTAGGAACATAAGGCTGAAAAACGCCGTAAAAAGAAACCGCACTTTGCCAAGCAAAAGTGCGGTCGTTTTAGAAGGTATTTTTAATCTGTGTGCCCACTCAAGAAGCCACCACTTTGGTGCTGCCATAATTTGGCATAGAGACCGTTTTGGGCGAGCAGTTCGGCATGGGTACCTTGCTCCACGATTTGTCCGTGATCCAACACAATCAGACGATCCATCGCGGCAATGGTAGATAAACGGTGCGCGATGGCGATAACGGTTTTGTTTTCCATCATTTTATCTAAACTTTCCTGAATCGCCGCCTCCACTTCGGAATCCAGCGCACTGGTGGCTTCGTCCAATAACAAAATCGGCGCATCTTTCAACATCACGCGCGCGATGGCGATACGTTGGCGTTGTCCGCCCGAGAGTTTCACGCCACGTTCACCAACGTGCGCATCATATCCCTTGCGTCCCTGCGCATCGCTTAAAAACGGAATAAAATCCGCCGCTTCGGCACGCGTGGCGGCATCCAACATTTCCTGCTCGGTGGCACTCGGTCTGCCATATACGATGTTATCACGTACGGAACGATGCAATAACGACGTATCTTGCGTCACCAAACCGATTTGACTACGCAGGCTTTCTTGGCTGACATCTAACACGTTTTGTCCATCAATGGTAATGGAGCCATGCTGGGCCTCATAGAAACGTAATAATAAATTCACAATGGTAGATTTACCCGCGCCGGAACGCCCGATTAAGCCCACTTTTTCACCCGGTTTAATGGTTAAATTAAAATGGCTCAATAAAGGTTTTGCCGGATCATAGGCAAAGCTCAGGTCATTGAATTTAATCTCACCCTGCGTCACTTTTAATGGCAGGCAATTCGGCTTATCTAAAATAGTCTGCGGCTTAGTTAGCGTATTCATACCATCGTTGACCGTACCGATATTTTCAAACAAGCGTGCTGATTCCCACATAATCCAACGGGACAAGCCATGAACGCGCAATGCCATGGCGGTGGACGTGGCAATGGCACCGACACCCACCAGCCCTTGTTGCCATAGCAGAACGCCAATGATTGCCGTACTTAAAATCAACACGACATTATTGATGTAAGTTAAGCTGTCTAACGACGTTGCCAAACGCATTTGGGCGTGTACCGTGACCATAAATTCTTCCATGGAACGTTTGGCATAACTTGCTTCTCTATCACCATGGGAAAAGAGTTTCACCGTAGCAATATTAGAATAGGCATCGGTGATTCGCCCCGTCATCAACGAACGGGCATCTGCCTGACGTTGCGCCGTTTTGGAAAGACGGGGAATTAACAAACGCAAAATGGTGATAAACAGCACAATCCACACAAAGAAAGGCACGAGGAACCAACTATCCAATGATGCCAACACTAAGCCTGAGGTGACAAAATACACCACCACATAAACCAGCATATCGGCGATGGTCAGTACTGTATCGCGCACCGCTAAAGCCGTCTGCATGACTTTGGCAGACACCCGTCCGGCAAATTCGTCTTGGTAAAAACTTAAACTTTGCCCCAACATCAGACGATGAAAATTCCAGCGCAAACGCATCGGAAACACGCCTTGTAAGGTTTGCAGACGCACGGAGGAGGCTAAAAATAACCAAATAATGCTGAAGACTAACAAGCCGCCCATTCCCATAAGTAAATGGCCTTTTTCCTGCCATAAGGTTGTCGGTGTATAAGCCCCTAACCAATCCACCAACAAGCCCATAAATTGGAACAACATGGCTTCCATCACACCGTTTCCGATCGTCAGCACCGCTAACAGCAAAATCCAGCCTTTCATGCCCTCAATGCTCGACCAAATAAAGCGGAACAACCCTTTATCCGGCGTTTTTGGCGATTGGTCGGGATAGGGATTCAAGCGATGCTCAAACCAACTAAAAATTTTATTTAACATGTCCTCTTTCCTTAAAAATAAAAGGCAACCTTATTCGAGGTTGCCCACAAATTGCGGCATATTATAGCCTAAATTGTCTTCAACCCATACTAAAGGGAGACACGTTTACGGTATTGGCTTGGACTCATACCGTAAGTACTTTTAAAAGCTTTGCTAAAATGCGCTTCCGATTGATAGCCCACGTCCAACGCCACCGCCAATACACTTTTCTGGCTTTGGTTTAATAATAACGCTGCTTGTTGAAGACGAAGCTGAGTTAAAAATTTACCCGGTGCCATACCGATTTTTTGCTGAAACACCCGCATAAAATTCGCTCGTGACATTGCCGCCAACTCGGCCAAAGAATCCATATTCCATGCTTGTTGCGGTGCACTTAATAACTGTTCCAGCACATGACTCAAGCGTTTATCTTGCACCCCCGCCAACACCCCTTGATTTAACTGAGTTGATTGCAATCCGTGACGCAAAATATAAATAAACAGCACCGTGACCAGTGAATCAATCAACGATTTTGCCCCACTTTGCGTTTTGTCCGCCTCCTGTTGTAGCACCTGAATCAGTGCTAACAACGGCGTATCATGCAAAGACAAATGCAAATATGTAGGCAACGCCTCTATTAACAACGACGGACGACTGTAATACAACATGCCACAAAACATTTTCAAATCCGAGGAATTCCGCCCAATATGATAAACCTTAAATAAATCTGTCTGGTTTTCTTGCGGTGTTGCCAGCATTGGCGCTGTTTTCATTGCTGCCTGTTGCGTTTGACTGGCGATCAAGTGCGGTCGATTTTGCGGAAGAAAAAAGACATCGCCGGCTTGTAAATGAATCTGTTGATTTTCCAAACTCAACCAACAATCCCCTTGTTCAATCAAATGAAAAATGCCGACATATTGATTTTCACCAACGTCCTGCTGCACCTGCCAATCGCCTTGAAATAAACAACGGACGTTCACTTCTCCGCTGACCTGTGCTAACTGAATAAGTTTATCTAAACAATCCATAATGAGATTTTAAGTATAAAAGTTAAGACGAATTGGCAAGTATGATACAAGAATTCGCCTATAATTTGTTCCGAAATTCAGAACATAATTTAAACATATTTAAGGAGAACAAGATGTTTGCAGATTGGAAAAATGATGTTGCCCATGTAAAAAAATCATTCGGCGAATTAGGTAAAAAACACCCAAAAATGTTACAAGCCTACGGTGCATTAAGCGCAGCAGCGGCAGAAGGCGACGTATTGGATGCCAAAACCCGCGAATTAATTGCCCTTGCAGTAGCCGTCACCACGCGCTGTGAAAGCTGTATCGGCGTTCACGCAGCCGAAGCGGTAAAAGCCGGCGCAACCGAAGAAGAAGTCGCAGCAGCCTTAGCGATGTCAATCGCACTCAATGCCGGAGCTGCTTACACCTATTCTTTACGCGCATTAGAAGCCTATAATACGCAGAAAGACTAACTTCATTTATTAGGAACTTTATATCATCGGCACCTTTTATAGGTGCCGATTTTTTTATAAAAAACAGGATGAAAAACCACCGCACTTTTACGACAAGAGAAGGGCTTCCATTTGTTTAACCACCTCTTTCACGTCAATTTGAGCCATCAAATTTTGCCCTTTTAACTTAGTTGCCCAAGGCAATTGCGCTGAAGGCTTGCCGAATTCTTTTTGTACATTTTGTTCATACACGGAAACCACATTGTCTAAATTGTGGTAAGGTCCGGTGCGAAGTGGGTTATGGTAGGCATATAGCCCAATAACAGGCGTCCCTTGTGTTGTGGCAATATGCGCCGGGCCGGAATCCGGTGAAATCACTAAATCTACTTCACGAATTAATGCGGTAAGTTGGGTTAACGTTAACTTACCTGCGACCTCTACCGGAGCAAAATTACATACGTTTTTTATTTCCTCAATCATCGCCAATTCACGTGGCGCGGGTGAACTGCATAAAATCACATTAATATCATGTTGATGTGCCCAATTTGCCACTGCAGCATAACGTTCCACCAGCCAGTCTTTTTCTTTTTTGCTGGAACAAGGTGAAATCAGCAGATTTTTGCGATGCGAATCAAGATATTCTCGCACGGCCGTTAAATCCGCCTCCGTCACCGGTAAATCCCACTGAGGTTGAGACGAGGGAACGCCAAGATAGTCGGCAAATGCCATAAAACCGTCTAATACATGCGGCTTAGCAGGATCATGAATTCGTTGATTCGTAAACAACCACTGCCCTTCTCGTGCCCGTTGCTTACCGAAACCAATACGGTATTTCGCATGGATTCCTAGAGATAATATGGAGGCTCGAAAGGCTGTTTGCATATTCAAAAGTGCATCAAACCGATGATGTTTCAATTGCCGCCATAAATTCCACACACCACGCCAACCGCTCTTTTTATCGTACACAATAAATTCAATGCCCGACACATGGCGAAATAACTGGGCCTCAGTTTTGCCAATAATCCATGTAATTTTGGTGTTCGGCCAATAACGTTGAATATGTTGCACTGCCGCTAATGCATGACAAACGTCACCGATAGCGGATAAACGTAGAATGCAGAGAAATTGAGGTGCTTGAGAGAAAAGAGCCATGGGGATTTGTTATCTCGGTTAAACTTGGGAATCGGTTTATTTTAAAGTAGAATGCGCCTATCTGCTATCTCATTTTCATCACTTAAAATGCTTGAATTTCAAATCAAAAATGACTTTTTCCTCTTTAATTTTGATCAACCGCTGGCAAATCAAGAGCTGTTTTTTAATGCCACATTTTGGCAACAGCAAAATCGCATTATCGGCTCCGCCAAAGGGCGTGGTACTACGTGGTTTCTCCAAACCGCAGATTTATTTGGCCTAAACACGGCATTACGACATTATTATCGCGGTGGCTTGTGGGGAAAACTCAACAAAGATCGTTATCGCTTCAACGATTTGAACCATACTCGTAGCATGGCGGAATTCAAATTACTAAATCAATTACATCAAGCTGGTTTACCGGTACCGAAACCGATTGGGGCTCGGGTGCGTAAGGGGAATTTAGGCATTTGTTATCAAGCCGATTTATTAAGTGAAAAAGTAGAAAACGCCCAAGATCTGACCGCACTTTTACAACATCACGCCCTTGAACCCAAACAATGGCAACAAATCGGCGTGCTTATTCGCCACTTACACGATTTGCAAATCTGCCACACGGACCTGAACGCGCACAATATTCTGTTTCAACAAAACGAAAGCGACAACCAACTATGGCTCATCGACTTCGATAAGTGCGGTGAAAAATCCGGCAGTTTTTGGAAAGACGCAAACTTACAACGACTCCATCGTTCTTTTGCTAAGGAAGTGGCACGAATGCATATTCAGTTTAATGAGCAGAATTGGCGGGATTTACTCGAGGGATACTCAAGCTAAGGAGAAAATGCGAGTGCCGGCAAAATACATGCACT
This sequence comes from uncultured Aggregatibacter sp., assembly GCA_963515835.1. GTDB lineage: Bacteria > Pseudomonadota > Gammaproteobacteria > Enterobacterales > Pasteurellaceae > Aggregatibacter. The sequence goes on along the minus strand of CAUPZK010000017.1, from coordinate 10,063 downwards.
TGTGACATAGCAAGTTACAGATGCCTACGCACCTAATTCTCGCTTATGCTGTAACGCCTTTAACACGGCTGGCGGAACAAGTTGGCTCATATCGCCGTTATGAAGATAAATCTCACGAATCATCGTAGAAGACACATAAGACCATTGCTCGACCGGCGGGAAAAACAGGCTCTCAACACCATGCGTCAACAAACGGTTAAGATGGGCTAACTGAACTTCATATTCAAAATCTGTCGTACTACGCACACCGCGAATAATCGCTTTGATATGATATTCGGCAATGGTGTCCGCCAATAAATTATTAAACCCAATCACTTCCACATTTGGCAAATGCGCTGTTGATTGACGTACCAACTCTACCCGCTCCGCCAAACTGAATAACGGTTTCTTACTTGGGCTTTCGGCTACGGCCACCAAAACATGAGAAAAAAGTACCGCACTTCGCTCAATAATATTTAAATGCCCATTGGTTAAGGGGTCAAAAGTTCCAGGATAAATTACCGTTGTCATTTAGTTTGCCTCATTCAAATAAGGTTTTAACAAATCCATCACTCGTTGCAACGCACCGCGATTTTCATTTAATACTGCATAACCCGCATTACCATAACGTTGGCTAAGCGTCGGTGATTCTAAAAACTGTGCGACAGCCTCTGCCACGGCTTGCGGATTTTCTTCCGTAATTAACACACCTTGGCGTTCTTCCAACTTAGTAAAGATTTCAGGAAAATTGAAAGTATGTTTACCACTAATTACCGGCAACTTAAACGCTAACGGCTCCAACGGATTATGTCCACCATGAGCCACCAAACTACCGCCTACCAAGGCGACATTTGCTAGGCCATATAGCAACATCAGCTCGCCCATACTATCACCGAGCAACACTTGGGTTTCTGCCTGCGGCGCCAGATGAGTGCTACGACGAATATAATTAAAACGTTGTTGTTCAATAAGCTGTGCAACGGAATTAAAACGCTCAGGATGGCGAGGGACTAAAATCAGTAATAAATCGGGAAAGCGCTGTAATAAAGTGCGGTGGGTTTTTAAGATGATTTCATCTTCCCCCTCATGGGTGCTCGCCGCAATCCAAATAGGGCGACAAATATTCCATTGGACTTTTAATGCAGAAATTTTCGCCAATAAATTGTCTGTTAAATTTAAATCGTATTTAATGTTACCGGTCAATTTTAGGCGTTCTGGTTCGATCCCTAATTGGGCGTAACGCGATAAACTGACCTCATCTTGCGGTGCAATTAAAGTGATATTCTCTAAAAGTGGTTTTAATGCCTTTTTAAACCAACCATAACGCTTGGTAGAACGCGCTGATAAACGAGCATTCACAATAACAAATGGAATTTGTTTCTTGGCCAATTGATGAATCAGGTTAAACCAAAGTTCCGTTTCAATCACCACGACTAAACTTGGCTGCACAAAACGAATAAAGCGTGCAACGGCATCAGGTAAATCATAAGGCAAATAAACGTGAGTAACACTTTCTCCAAAAACCGCTTTAACGCGATCAGAACCGGTAGGTGTCATGGTCGTGACGGTAATCGGCAAGTCAGGATAATCGTGCTGAATACGCTTAATCAGTGGCACGGCAGCGATGACCTCTCCCACAGAAGCGGCATGAATAAGTACACCATTAGGTTTAGGCGAGGACAACTTACAATACAATCCATAACGTTCACTCAAACGTTTACGGGAATTAGATCCTTTTATACTACCAGCCAGCAGTGACAACCACAAAAATGGCTGGGCAAGATACATTACACAGGTATAAAAAAAACGTAACATAGAAAATACGCCGGCTTATGTTAGAATTGCGAAAATTAATAATGATAAACAAGCGCTTAGTATAAGCGTTTGCAACAGATTCACAAAGGATAAAAACATGCCTACTATCAGTGTTGCAATGATTGTCAAAAATGAGGCCCATCACCTCGCATCTTGTTTAGATACGGTGAAAGATTGGGTAGATGAAATCATTATTTTAGATTCAGGCAGTACAGACGATACAAAACATATCGCCGAACAATACGGTGCAAAATTTTACCAGAATATTGATTGGCCGGGCTTTGGTAAACAACGCCAATTAGCTCAACAACATGTCACCAGTGATTATGTACTATGGTTAGACGCAGACGAACGAGTCACACCCGAATTACGCCAATCCATTCAAAATGCAATAGCACAAGATGCACCAAATACAGCATACAAAATCCCGCGTTTAAGCGAAGTGTTTGGTAGCCAAATTCACTACTCCGGCTGGTACCCCGATTATGTTATTCGTCTTTACCGCAAAGATTTCGCCCACTATGGCGATCAATTAGTGCATGAAAAAGTCGAATTGCCTACCAATGCGGAGATTCAAAAATTAAATGGCGATTTACTTCATTACACTTATCAAGATATTCATCATTACTTAGTCAAATCTGCCGCCTATGCCAAAGCATGGGCAGAGCAACGAGAAAAGGTGGGTAAAAAAACTACCTTATGGCAAGGTGTAACCCATGCTATCGGTTGTTTTGTAAAAATGTATTTTATTCGATTGGGTTTCTTGGATGGCAAGGCAGGATTATTACTAGCAATTCTTTCCGCACACTCTACTTTTGTAAAATACGCAGATTTATGGGTTAGGAAGAGAACTAAATAAGAGTGATATACAGCGATATTTTAAGCTTCTACTCTTTAAAGATAAAAAAGGTCGAATGTTACCATTCGACCTTTTTAGTTAATAAATTAAAATCTTATTCCGCTACAGTTTCTTCAGTAGAAACTTCTGGACGATCAACTAACTCAATATAAGCCATTGGTGCATTATCGCCTGCACGGAAACCACATTTAAGAATGCGGGTGTAACCACCGGCACGCTGAGCAAAACGTGGACCTAATTCATTAAATAATTTTGCAACAGTTTCAATATTGCGTGTACGAGCAAAAGCTAAGCGGCGATTTGCCACAGTGTCTACTTTTGCTAAAGTAATTAACGGCTCAACTACTCGACGTAATTCTTTTGCTTTAGGCAAGGTTGTTTTAATGATCTCATGACCAATTAAAGAACTTGCCATATTACGGAACATCGCTTGACGATGACTACTATTACGGTTTAGTTGACGACCACTCTTACGATGGCGCATAACCTTATCCTTCTCAGAAAAATCTTTAACCTACGACCAAACTAGTCTTCAGCAATACTTGCTGGTGGCCAATTTTCAAGGCGCATACCTAGTGACAAGCCTCTTGAAGCGAGCACATCCTTAATTTCAGTAAGTGATTTCTTACCAAGATTAGGTGTTTTTAATAACTCAACTTCTGTACGTTGTACTAAGTCACCGATATAGTGAATTGTTTCTGCTTTCAAACAGTTAGCAGAACGAACTGTCAACTCTAAGTCATCAACAGGACGAAGCAGAATTGGATCGAATTCTGGCTTCTCTTCCTTAACTTCAGGCTGACGAACATCACGCAAATCAACGAATGCATCAAGCTGTTCTGCTAAAATTGTTGCTGCACGACGAATCGCATCCTCAGGATCAATAGTACCATTTGTTTCTAGCTCAATAACCAATTTATCTAAATCAGTTCTTTGTTCAACACGTGCTGCCTCAACATTATAGGCAATACGGTCAATAGGGCTATAACAAGCATCTACCAATAAACGTCCAATTGGACGATCCTCGTCTTGATTCTGAGTACGAGCAGATGCTGGAACATATCCTCTACCACGTTGGACACGAATACGCATATTAATTGACGCATTCTCATCTGTTAAATGGCAAATAACATGTTCAGGATTTACAATTTCAACATCACCATCATGGGTAATGTCGGCAGCAACAACAGGGCCAATTCCAGACTTACTAAGTGTCAAAAGAACATCATCTTTATTTTGTACCTTTACAGCTAAACCTTTTAAGTTTAACAGTACTTCAATAATATCTTCTTGTACACCTTCTTTACTACTATATTCATGCAATACACCATCAATCTCTACTTCAGTAACAGCACAACCTGGCATTGAAGATAAAAGAATTCGACGTAATGCATTTCCTAGAGTATGACCGAAACCACGCTCTAAAGGCTCTAAGATCACCTTAGCCTGAGTTGAGCTAATTTGCTCAATATCAACTAAACGTGGTTTTAAAAATTCTGTAACAGAACCCTGCATTTTATCCTCTCTTTGCTTCTAAGCTCTATTATTTAGAATAAAGCTCAACGATCAGATGTTCATTAATGTCTGCTGATAAATCAGAACGTTCAGGAACACGTTTAAATACACCTTCCATTTTAGCAGCGTCAACTTCCAACCAAGTTGGTTTTTCTTTCTGTTCTGCTAATTCTAATGACGCTTTAATACGTGCTTGTTTTTTGGATTTTTCACGAATAGCAATCACATCATCAACTGAAACTTGGAAAGATGGGATGTTTACCACACGGCCATTAACAACGATAGCTTTATGACTCACTAACTGGCGAGCTTCAGCACGAGTTGCTGCAAATCCCATACGATAAACTACATTATCTAAACGACCCTCAAGTAATACCAATAGATTTTCACCTGTATTACCTTTTAATCGATTTGCTTCTTTGTAGTAATTACGGAATTGACGTTCTAAAATACCGTACATACGGCGAACTTTTTGCTTCTCACGCAACTGACTACCATAGTCAGATAAACGTGGTTTACGTGCACCATGTTGACCTGGCGCAGTATCAATTTTACATTTTGAATCAATCGCACGAACGCCTGATTTAAGAAATAAATCAGTACCTTCACGGCGGCTTAGCTTGAGTTTAGGACCCAAATATCTTGCCATTTTCTTTCTCCAACTATTCCTATAACGTCATTAAACACGACGTTTTTTCGGTGGACGACAACCGTTATGAGGAATCGGAGTCACATCAGTAATATTCGTGATACGGAAACCCGCTGCATTTAATGCACGGATTGTTGATTCACGACCCGGACCCGGACCTTTAACCATAACTTCCAAGTTCTTTAAGCCGAATTCTTTAACGATTTCAGCACAACGTTCTGCAGCAACTTGTGCAGCGAACGGGGTAGATTTACGAGAACCACGGAAACCTGAACCACCTGCTGTAGCCCAAGCTAAAGCATTACCTTGACGGTCAGTAATGGTAACGATTGTGTTATTGAAAGATGCGTGAATGTGTGCTACGCCATCTACAACTTGTTTTTTTACACGTTTACGTGCACGAACTGGTGTTTTAGCCATTCTTTATTTACCCCGACTATTTTTTGATCGGCTTACGTGGACCCTTACGGGTACGCGCATTAGTTTTAGTACGTTGACCACGTACCGGTAAACTACGACGATGACGTAAACCACGGTAACAACCTAAGTCTAAAAGACGTTTGATGTTTAGTGTTACTTCACGACGTAAGTCACCTTCAACGGTAAATTTACCAACTTCGTCACGCAGTTTGTCAATCTGCTCTTCAGACAATTCGCTGATCTTAACATCTTCAGCAATACCCGCTGCAGCACAAATGCTTTTTGAACGAGTCTTACCGATACCATAAATTGCAGTTAAAGCGATTACAGTGTGTTTATGATCAGGAATGTTAATGCCTGCAATACGGGCCACTATGCACTCCTATTGTTAATTAGTTGACACTCTGATCTTGAAAAGCCCGTTTTCAGGATACTCAAACAAAGTGCCAAGGAAATAAATGAGTTGGGTAGTATATATACCCAACCCGTTCTTTGCAAGAAAAATATCAATTAACCTTGACGTTGCTTATGCTTAGGATCGCTACAAATTACACGAACAACACCTTCGCGTTTAACAATCTTACAGTTACGACATAATTTCTTAACGGAAGCACGAACTTTCATTGCTTATCCTTTTAATAATTGGACTATTGCCCAAAACCTTTGAGGTTTGCTTTTTTCAACGCAGATTCATATTTTGTAGACATCAAATGACTCTGAATCTGAACGATGAAATCCATAATGACCACCACAACAATTAGCAAAGAGGTACCGCCAAAATAAAACTGCACATTCCAAGCTGATGTCATGATATAAGGAACTAAACAAACAAACGTGACATATAGACCACCAATAAGAGTTAATCTAGTCATAATTTTATCGATATACCGAGATGTTTGTTCCCCAGGTCTAATTCCAGGTATAAATGCACCTGATTTTTTCAAATTATCTGCTGTATCTCTAGGATTATATTGCATTGCAGTGTAGAAAAAGCTAAAGAAGATAATTGAAGTAGCATAAACAATCAAGTATAAGGGTTGCCCAGGATGCAATAACATTGATAAATCAGTTAGCCATTCTAAACTTGACCCTTGCCCAACCCATTGAGTTAATGTTGCTGGGAAAAGAATTATACTTGATGCAAAAATTGCTGGGATAACACCTGCCATATTCACTTTTAATGGAAGGTGAGTCGTATGCCCCCCCAAGATTTGTCTACCTTGTTGGCGTTTAGCATACTCAATTTTAATTCTTCTTTGCCCTCGTTCTACGAAAACAACAAAATAAGTAACTACGAAGACAATTACAGCAATTAATATAAGAACAAGAAAATGCATCTGACCAAGACGAGCTTGCTCAATTGTTTGACCTACAGCCGCAGGCAATCCTGCCACAATACCAGCAAAGATAATTAAAGAGATGCCATTCCCAATACCACGCTCTGTAATTTGCTCGCCTAGCCACATTAAAAACATGGTTCCTGTAACTAAACTAATCACGGCAGTGAAATAGAACCCGAACCCTAGATTAGGAACTAGGCCTGGTAGCATGTTAGGTAAACCCGTTGAAATACCAACCGCCTGTAAGGTAGCAAGAACAACCGTAGAATAACGGGTATACTTACTAATTTTTCGACGACCAGATTCACCTTCCTTTCTTAACTCAGCAAGTGCTGGATGAACCGATGCTAACAACTGAATAATAATTGATGCCGAGATATAAGGCATAATGCCCAAAGCAAAAATAGAAGCTCGGCTCAATGCACCACCAGAGAACATATTAAACATATCAATGATGGTGCCTTTTTGCTGTTCAATTAATTGAGCTAACACAGCTGCATCTATACCAGGAACCGGAATGAACGAACCAATACGGAAAACAATAAGCGCGCCAAGAACAAATAACAATCTGCTTCTCAGTTCACTTTTACCGTCTTGAACACTTCTCGTTTGATAGCCTGGTTGCTTAGCCATTAATTATTCCTCAATTGAACCGCCAACAGCCTCAATAGCTGTTTTAGCGCCTTTAGTAACACGTAATCCACGAACGACTAACTTAACTTTAACTTCACCAGCTAAAATTACCTTAGCAAACTGAATATCCTTAGTTAAAATATTAGCTGCTTTTAGTGTCTCTAAAGTTACAATGCCATTTTCAATTTTGTTTAGGTCATCTAAACGAACTTCTGCTGTTACTGCAGACTTCATTGAAGTAAAACCAAATTTAGGTAAACGACGATATAAAGGCATTTGACCACCTTCAAACCCGCGACGAACACCGCCACCGGTACGAGATTTTTGACCTTTATGACCACGTCCACCGGTTTTACCTAAACCAGAACCGATACCACGACCAAGACGTTTAGCACTATGCTTAGCACCTTCAGCCGGAGATAGAGTATTTAAACGCATCTATTACTCCTCCACTTTAACCATATATGAAATCTGGTTAATCATTCCACGTACTGCCGGAGTATCAATTAACTCAACAGTATGATGCATATGGCGAAGACCAAGACCACGTAGCGTAGCTTTATGCTTCGGTAAACGAGCAATAGAACTACGAACTTGCGTTACTTTAATAGTTTTAGCCATTATTAATTACCCCAAAATTTCATCAACTGATTTACCACGTTTAGCAGCAACCATTTCTGGTGATTTCATATTTGCTAAAGCATCAATAGTTGCACGAACAACATTGATTGGGTTAGTTGAACCATAAGCCTTTGACAATACGTTACGTACGCCAGCAACTTCTAACACAGCACGCATTGCACCACCGGCAATGATACCGGTACCCTCACTAGCAGGTTGCATAAATACTCTAGAACCTGTATGGACACCCTTAACGGGGTGCTGCAATGTTCCTTCAGTTAAAGTTACATTAATCATATTACGACGCGCCTTCTCCATTGCCTTTTGAATAGCTGAAGGAACTTCACGCGCTTTTCCATATCCAAAACCGACACGACCATTACCATCACCCACTACGGTCAACGCAGTGAAACTCATGATACGACCACCTTTTACAGTTTTAGATACGCGGTTTACCGCAATTAGCTTCTCTTGCAGTTCACCAGCTTGTTTTTCGATGTTTGACATCTCAAATTACCTCAATTAGAACTGTAGACCAGCTTCACGAGCAGCATCCGCTAAAGATTGGACGCGGCCATGATATTTAAAACCAGAACGATCAAAAGCCACGTCTTTAACGCCTTTTGCTAATGCTCTTTCCGCAACAACTTTACCGACAACAGCGGCTGCTTCTTTATTTCCGGTATATTTCACTTGCTCACTAATTGCTTTCTCAACAGTAGAAGCAGCTGCAAGCACTTCCGAACCGTTTGGTGCGATGACTTGAGCGTAGATATGACGTGGAGTACGATGAATAACTAAACGAGTTACTCCCTGCTCTCTCATCATATGACGCGTACGAGCCGCACGACGGATACGAGCTGATTTCTTATCCATAGTGTTACCTTAATTATTTCTTCTTAGCTTCTTTAATACGTACCACTTCATCAGCGTAACGTACCCCTTTACCTTTATACGGTTCAGGGCGACGATAAGCACGAATATCTGCAGCAACTTGGCCAATTAACTGTTTATCTGCACCTTTCAAAACAATTTCAGTTTGAGAAGGACACTCAGCAGTAATTCCTGCAGGTAAAACATGCTCAACAGGGTGAGAAAATCCAAGACTTAAAGCAACAGCATTTCCCTTAATTTGAGCTCTATAACCTACACCTACTAATTGTAGTTTTCTTGTAAATCCTTCAGTCACACCGATAACCATGGAATTAACTAATGCTCTAGCAGTACCTGACTGAGCATTACCACCTTCAATACCTTCACGAGGTGAAAATGTTAATTCATTATTTTCATGCTTAACTTCTACTGAATGATGAATAGAGCGAGACAACTCACCATTTTTACCTTTAATTGTTAGTAACTGTCCGTTAAGTTTTACCTCAACACCGGCAGGAATACTAACAGGTGCTTTTGCAACACGAGACATTTTCCTACCTCTCCATTAAGCTACATAACAAATGATCTCACCGCCTAAACCCGCTTGACGAGCTGCACGGTCAGTCATTACACCTTTAGATGTAGATACTACAGCAATACCTAAACCACCCATTACTTTCGGTAATTCGTCTTTACGTTTGTAAATACGAAGACCTGGGCGACTTACACGCTGAATACTCTCTACAACCGGTTTATTTTGGAAATATTTTAATGTAATTTCCAATTCAGGTTTTACACCTTCAACTACTTTAACGCTTTCGATATAACCTTCGCTAGCTAATACATTGGCAATTGCAACTTTTAGCTTGGATGAAGGCATACTGATCGCAACTTTATTCGCAGCTTGACCGTTACGAATACGGGTCAACATATCTGCGATAGGATCTTGCATACTCATTGTGCTTTTACTCCGATTCCAAATTAAAGTGGCATATTACCAGCTAGCTTTCTTAAGGCCGGGGATTTCACCGCGCATAGCAGCTTCACGAACCTTAATACGGCTTAAACCAAACTTACGAAGAACGCCGTGAGGACGTCCAGTTTGACGACAACGGTTACGTTGACGACTAGGGCTAGAATCACGTGGTAAAGTTTGTAACTTCATCACAGCATTCCAACGATCTTCGTCAGAGGCATTAACGTCAGAAATAATTTTTTTCAATTCTACGCGTTGCGCATAAAATTTTTCAGCCAATTTGACGCGCTTTACATCGCGTGCTTTCATTGATTGTTTAGCCATTTGCAACCTGCCTTACTTACGGAATGGGAAATTAAAGGCAGCCAATAGTGCTCGACCTT